>QMSS01000083.1 GCA_003649715.1 Thermoplasmata archaeon | reverse complement strand
GTGAGTTTACCTTCTGATTACTTTAGACCCGTCGCCCTATTATACTATTGTGACTTATTTGTCGATTGGCTACCTGGCCGCTTATTTGAGCATGGTAACCAGTCGATCGAAGACATGTACCGCTGGAACTACATCGGGGGTGGCTACCTCAAGGGGTGGGTCACCGAAACTAAACTGCACCTTGAGGGGTTTGCCCAAGATGCCAGCACCCATAAGGTGCGGTTTATTTACCTAAGGAAACCCACCCTTTTAGTGGATGATAGCGATGAACCTGACTTGCCACCCGACCTTATACCCCTTATAGAAATACAGGCAGTCATCAATGCTGCCGAGGCCACTGGGTTGTTAGACCCACAGGGGTATAAGGAGGAGTTACAGAACCTCGTGGCAAGGATGTGGATTAAAGAACACGGAGGTAGAAATGAAGCTTAAGGAAGCAGTAAATATTCTCCAACGGTTTATACGTGACCCCGAAGCACGCAACGAACCAACTCACCTATCGGAGATACTGAACACAGCATACCAGTCGATTTCAATGTTTTATTACTCGGCACTGAGGTCAGCCTTTGTTGCCGAAGCCTCATTTACAGGGGCGAACCTCTCTGTGACAGCGGGTGCGATAACGCTTGAAGATGACACCTCGATAAACGAAGCTTCTTTTACGTTACCCAGTGATTGCGTACAGGTGTTGAGTGCTACCGTGGAGACAGGTGATAAGACATACCCGATACATATCTTTACACCCGATGCGATACCTTCGCTTATGCATCCAGATAGCTTCACGTGGGCAAACAATAAATTCTATGGGCTTATCGAGGGCAACACATTTAAGGTTTACACCACGAACAGCGACATACTGGAACTCGACGGCAGCAACAACCCAGTCAGCACGATAAAAATCACATATCTCAAAGAACCTACGAAGCTAAACATGGATGACGACATACCACTTCCACTCACTTACGTATGGGCAGTCATCTACTGGGCATGGTTCTTAGCTGAGGGTGCGGAAGCCAAGCAACTCGCATACCAGGCATACATGGCTTACATGGCGGGCCTCGAAGGCAAAGTCGAAAAGGATGTGACTTACGATATTCATACTGCCGAGAAACAGTACAAAGTACCAGAGCCACCCAAGCAATAGGAGGTGAACGATGACACTCAAAGAAGCCATCAGTATCGTCAAAAGCAAGCTACATAACGAGGAGGTTCGCAAGAACGATGACCTCATCAAAAAGGCGATACAGCAAGCCTGCAAGATTGTGCCCACCAACTTCTACGAGGTATTCCCTGGTGTGATAAAACACACTTCTACGGCGGTTACAAATGTTGGCTCGAAGACCACGGCTAATGGTAAGACCATATTTATCAAGAAGCTGACCAAACCCACAGACTTCGTACGTCCACTCTGGGGATACATGTATGGTACAGAAAGTGTAGTTTACCCTGTTGTCTTTGTGGCACACGACGATTTACCCAAAGTACTCTGGAAGCTACCTGCGGACGCTGTATATGGTGTGGTGACGGAAGATGAATTATATTTCTATATGGTTAACTCACTCACCACAATAGAGTACGCTTATGTGAGTAGCATCTCAGTTCCCAGCACATGGAGCGAAACCATGCCGTTTGACGATATATTCTGTATCCCCATACTTGCATACGCACGTTACCTACTTGAGAAAGGTGACTTCGCCTCTGAGGCACGTCAGCGTTACGAAGAGGCTATACGAGACATACTCCTACCTGTACACGTAAGCATAGGTCAGGATATATTCACAGGTGACAAGAAAACCGAACCCAGATAGCGATGTTCGTGATTGAAAAAGTACCTGGGGGCATTAAGTTTGTTGATGCCCTCAGGTGGTTACAAGATGTGTTACGAGGTATTAACCTCACGATTAAACAGCAGGATAATAACCTTTTGATTGAACTGCCACTCGATGTTTTAGCCAACTTCCTCACATCTTCATTTTACAGCGAAGACATTAAAATCACAAGCTCAGGGCAACATATTCACCTGGCGATTGATAAGTCGAGGCTACTCAAGTGGTTACAGCAAGCTATCATTTCAGAAGACATCAAGATAACCTTTGAAGCTGATAAAATCTACATCAAACTACCTGACAACAGCATCCTTAGCCACCACATAGCACCACAGGTAATTAAAGGGCAACACATTGCCAAAGGAAGTGTTGACGCTGACAAGATAGCCCCAGGAGCTATACAGGCACACCATATTGCCAAGATGCCATTTAGCTTCGATAAAATTCAGGTTTCACAGGCACATATTGACGAACTGGTAGCCACCAAGATACAGAGCAATAGCATTCTCAGCCCCATATTTGTGATTTACAACGATAACACACGCCATGAGATAAATGCCGAGGGCTATGTAGGTATCAACCCCATTTCTGTACCACCATTTGCAGGTGAACTGCACGTTGAGTTTCAGGCTTCGGGTGATGGTAAGTATCGATTGTTGTGGGAGAACCAGAAGATTGATTTACCTATCACGAAAGCCCAGGCTTATGGGTATCAATTTATGACGAGGCACACAACTACACGACAGATAGAAATCTACTTCAAAGGAAAGATAGAGGTTAAAAATATTTTGATTTGGGGTAAAATCACAGAAAACCTGGGGAGGAGAGATGACGTTCAAAAAGATATACACAGCATTGAGGCAAGCAATTAAGGGAACACCCTATGAGAAGGAGTTAAACAAAGACCTGGCAATATGGTACGTCGAGCGTGCCCTACGTAAGGTTTGTGATTTGTACCCTGAATACTACACCGCAACTGATGACTTCACCTTAACCCAAGATACCGAGGTATATGATGTACCATCATCCTATATAGGGATTGATAAAATCTACTACGAAGGTGACGAGGTGATTAAGGTGCTCTGTGGTACTTACAATACGATTAGAAAATTTCACAGCACCACAGGAGCACCCGAAATCTTCTGTTACGATAAGAAACGCAGGCAATTCAAAATTTATCCGACACCCGACCAGGATTATACCGTGCAAATAAGGTTCTATCGACTACCTGAGATACCACAAAACTGGAACGATACAATCGACATACCACCTGAGTTTGAAACCGAATTCATACCATTCACCCAAATCATCATGCTTATAGAGCTTGGGCAGTACGAAAAAGCTACCGCCCTCATGTCCATCTCAAGGGTCGAGATGGAGGGGGCAAGCAGGTTGTTGAAGCTTATTGATTTACAAACCAGAAAAAGGAGTGCAAAATGACGAAGAAGGAACTTATAGAATTTATTCAAGACGTATATGACCGTATTCGCAACTTAGACGACAGGCTTATGCGTTTCCAGAGCGAAACATATCGTAGGTTGGCACAACTCGAAGGTCGCATACGAACGTTAAATAACCACAACTCGAATGGCAAATTACATCTCACATTAGCACTCGGTCTCCTCAGTATTCTTGCTACACTTGTGGGTGGTTTTTGGGCAATCTTTAAATACATGAAGTAGGAGGTAAAATGATAGATCCACTCACCTTAACAGGGATTGCCTCGCTACTGGGTGTAGGCTGGAACATCTACAAAGATATAACGGGCAAAGGGCAATCTGGTAAACCACGTTTGTATTCACCTGAGGAATTGCGTCAGCTTCTGGAACAAGACCGTGAGACCCTGGCTCAGATATACAGTCAAGCGATGCAGAATGTGGCACAACAGGTTAGGGGATTACAGTCACAGATGCTCGGTGCTCTATTGCCAGCGGCATTACAGAAAGCCACAAGAGGTGTCAACCTCACAGGCCAGTACATGATGGGTGCATTACCTGCACGTCGTATGCAAGCTGTTCAAGAGGTAGCTGCCCGCACACAAGCCGAGGCACAGCGGTTACTTACTGCATTGGGTGCGGGACTTACTGAAACCTACATGCGTACGTGGCCACAAATAGCAGGGATATTACCAACACTTGTGGGTGCTCACGCACGTGCCTATGAAGCCCAACGTGACCGCTTAGCTCGTATGTGGCAAGGTATAGGGCAGGCGATACCTTATCTATTTCCTAACTTCTTCTTGGGTACAACCACCTATACACAGCAAGGACAGCCACTTGAAATCCCATTGGGTGGTGCTGAATACCTTGAAATGGCATAGGAGGTAAGATGCTACTTGAAGCCCTTGGCTGGGTGTTATCGGGTGTCGCACAATCATACGCAAGGCTAAGGGAACGGCAACTCGAATGGGAAGAATTCATGGAACGCTTACAGGCTCAACTCGAAACCCAAAAGGAATTAACTCGCTATCGTAGTGAACTCGAACGCCAGCGTGAAGCCGAGGAGGCACAGCGACGACGTGAGTTGCTGGAATTACAACACAGACAAACACTGGAGGAGCTCACTCGTAGGTCACAACTGGAAGCCCAGGTATTGAGGGAGAGGTTACGAGAGGCAGCGAAATACAATTTACTGGGTAGTTTATTAACTTCTTACTTAGAGACACCCGACGTCCAGGGTATATACAGTGACCTTAGTCGTCAAGTTGCACCATACGTTGAGGCGGTTACTAATCAATTAAATCAGGCAACAAAAGTATCGACACGTGGAATGCCTATCGAGTATATTGCGGGTGCTATTAAAGCAGCTAATCTTTATGCCGAACAGCTCAAAGATAATCCACTATTGCAGGCTACATTCTTGGCACAGGTAACTCCACAGATACACTCGTTCCTTGTACAACCACGACTTCGAGCTGAATTCCAGAAATACTTGGAACAACAGAGAAAAGATCTTGAACAAAAATATGGTATCACAGAAGCCTCAACTGATGAAGAAAAAGCACTATTACAAAGCGAATGGGCTAAAGAGCAACGCCTTCTTACACCACCACCATTGGTGACACCACAACAGGTGATGACACAAATACAAGCACAACTGCAGGCACAGAAGCAACAGGGATTACAGATGTTGCAACCACTATTTAAATCGCTGGGCATCCAGCTACCACAGCTTACAGCTCCACAACCGACACCAGCACCTGCAACAGCAACAGCAGCGACAGCGACACCTACGGCTGAACAGAATATACCATGGTTCTCCTTACCTTATGGGCAAGCAGTGGGTATGTTAGCCCCACACGTTATAGAGGCATTGAAACAACAGCAACAAGCACCACAATTGCCACCGATTATGCAGAAAGCAGCTCAGTACTGGGTAACCCCAATACCTGTGGAGAAGTTCGCCTCTGGCATATTACCACCTGAGGAGAAAAAGACGCAGAAGAAAAAGAAACGTCAGACACCACCTGGTAACGCACCATTGCCAGTGTATTAATGGATAAGGAAAAAGAATTACCAATATCTCGGATACTACTGACATCACTTCTCACACCACCTGAAGAGCGAGCAGAGTATATTTTGAGTTTACCGATACAGACACGTCGCTATGTGCTCAAACAACTCAAGGAAGTAGAGAAAGGTAACATTTTACCCGTCGCATGGTCAATACTGGCAGAACCCGAAGTCTCAAGTCGCTACAAACGTGAGCTACGTAGGTTGCTGGAACAGCGGTTACCACGTGAAGTGGTTGAGCAATACCAAAAACTTTATGCCCAGCCACCACGTGCACTCATTGTAACGCCAGCCGAAGCTCTGCGTTATGGTGCATTGCAGGCACTATCATTTGGTTTCTATCAGCCACCTGAGGCAATACTGGCAGAAATACAAAGGCAAAAGCATACCCCAGCTTATTCAATAGGTAATATAGCAGGTAACCTCATAAGCTTTGGGCTTCTGGCAACACCTGTGGGATGGGCAACCAAAGCATTGGGGATCTCGAAATTGGTAGCTCAAATCCCTACTCAGGCACGTCGTGCTTATGTGGTGGCAAGGTTAGCTCAACACATGGCTCAAAGTGGTACAGTGTTTGGTATCCACGAAGCTCTCAACCAGATGGGACGTAACCTCCATGAGAAGGGATACATCACAATAGATGACTGGAATTCTATCTTACGGAATGTTGCCGAAGGTATGGCGTTTGGGCTTACGGGAGCACCAACGTTTGCAAAAGTGCCCAAGTATGTAAAACTCTAGACCCCCGCATTAGGAGCAGGTACGGTAGCAGGTACATTTACATACTACTCGACACCTGGTGACCATCGCCAGAAATTGCAGTCAGCACTTACGTCAGCCGCTTTCCTTACAGCGTTGCAGTTGGGGTTCATGGGGGTACATAAAATACAGAATATCAGATTACGTAACCAATT
>QMSS01000082.1 GCA_003649715.1 Thermoplasmata archaeon | reverse complement strand
GGAAATACCAGGGTCGTGTTGTGTTGAGATAACGATTGTGTCTGCTCTAAGTGGTTTTCCTTGTTGGTCATATTCGATAGATACCTGTGATTTACCATCTGGTCTTAGATAGGATATGCCTCCGTTTTTTCTAACATCTGATAGTTTTTTTGTGAGCTTATGTGCCAGCATGATGGGCAATGGCATCAATTCCTTTGTTTCGTTACAGGCAAAACCGTACATCATCCCCTGGTCTCCTGCTCCAACCTCTTTATACAGACCTTTTCCTGCTGTGACTCCCTGTGATATATCTGGGCTTTGTTCTGTGATCTGAACCCATACCGAACAGGTTTCCCATTCAATACCATATTCGGATTTTGTGTATCCTATGTTTTTTATGGTTTCTCTTACAACCAAGGGAATATCTATGTATCCCTTGGTGGTCATTTCGCCGAAAACCATGACTCCACCATTTTTTGTAGCAGCTTCAACAGCAACTCTCGAGTATTCGTCTTGTCTCAGTGCCTCATCGAGGACTGCATCTGATATTAGATCACATATTTTGTCTGGATGTCCTTCTGTGACCGATTCTGATGTTATTAGAATCTTTTTTCTTGTCATGCTTTAAAACCATCCTTTCTACTTTTTAGATAGGGATGCTGATTTTTTTTTGAGCTGAGAGAATCAGAACTAAAACTTGTTTATTAACTTTTTTTTTAATTCATGTTTTTTTTGAAGAATCATTTGTTTGACTGAAAGAGTGTTTATTCTCTTGTGAAAAATTAAATAGTTTGGAGAAGACTATGAAAGGAGACAATTTGTTTACAATCTGGTTTCACTGTTTTTATTTCTTTAGGAAAACAAGTAATTCTGTTCTGTTACGAGTTTAGATATCGTTTTTTTATCTATTGATTTTCCGTGTAGTCCACATATCCTCTGTCAATGTTTCATAAATGTCTTCTTCTGAGATATTTTTTGGTTGTTTTTTATCAATGATCTTGTCGATGAGAGTGTTTCTGGAATTTTTATTTTCTTTTCTAGCATATTTCAGAATGGTATCTTTTTTTAGACGCCAGTAGTGTGTTCGCCATTCGCGTCCATCATATAATGTTGTCTCTTCTCTCTCTGTAGTCAGCATACCTTCTTCTTCTAGGATGTAGAATAGCTGTCTATCTTCTGGATCTAGAACGTTGTCAATGATACGATCATCGAATCCAAATATGTCCATAACAAAACCTGCATCTCTTCTTGCTTCTTCTATGTCTATTCCTATTCTGTTTGCTATAGCCTTTGATAGATCTTCTAATGTTATGATACTCATAGTATTGATCAACCTCTTCTTGTTACCACACTTATGTTAAGCTTTTTTGTTAATGAATTTTTTTCGTTCCAATAATAATGTGAATAGACTAATATATATAGTTTTCTGTGCAGTTTTTTTGATACCCTAATATTCCTCCATTTTTTTTGTGAAAAAATAATCAAGATCATTGTTCAGAGACAGATTTTTTTTGGATTACTTAGGTGGTAAAACATTTTAACTAATTTTTTTCCTTCCATTGGTTTAGATTCTTTGTTTTTCGCATCGTAGGATTCTTTTTATGATATGACTCGCTCTAAGATAGAAGAGGTGAAACAGTAGCTATAAAATGGGTTCTATTCTATCTTTTTTGAGTAAAATGGAGCTAAAAAAAGAAAAAGTTCATAGTTTAGAATTGTGTTATCAAATTTGCTAGGAAAATACAATAAAAACCTTGGAGGCATATGGGTTGGTAGTAAATGAATTTTTGATAGAAAGGTTGTTTGAGAGGTTGAATCAGATAGATCGAGGTTGCCTATCTGATTTTCATGTTGTTTTGCTTCCTGATTTTTTTGTTGACCATTTCCTATTTTTTGGTGATATTGAAAAGGTTTTTAGTGAAATAAAAAATTTGTATTTGAGTGGCGGTGGGAATTTACCTGGTGTTGAACAGAGGATTCATCAGGGTGGTAACGCTGCTAATTCAGCTTTGGCTCTTACAAGGCTTGGGGTTAGAACACATTTAATTTGTAGAACAGATAAACTTGGTTTACATCTGATGCGATATTTTTTGGAGAGATTTGGTGTTGATCTGTCTGGTGTTAAGACTGATGGTAAATTGGCTATGACGACTGTGATGGAGTTTGGTGGAGAACATGTTAATGCTATGATTGGGGATGTGGGTTCTGTTTCAGATTTTACATTTGATATGTTGGATGAAAGGGATCTTGAGACAATTTCTGGTTCAGATATGGTATGTGTGTTGTGTTGGAATCTCAATAAACATGGTACGATGCTTGCAGAGGATGTTTTTGGTTTTGCTAAGAGACATGGCGTAAAAACGTTTTTTGATTCAGGTGATCCATCTTCACGTAAAGAAGAGGAGATTTCGATGCTCATCAAAAATGTTTTGGAGAAAAACGTTCTAGATATTTTTGGGTTAAATGAGAATGAGCTTTGCTATTATAGTGATTATCATGATCTGGATGCGGAGGATGAAAAAAAGGTTATAGATGCTGTAGTTTCTCTGAAGAAAAAAATCTATCCACGTGTTGATCTTCATACACGGTGTTTGTCATGTACTGCTGTGGGTAAAGATGTTGTTGTGGTTCCAGCTCTTAGATTGTTGAAGGTGTATAGATCAACAGGTGCTGGTGATGTGTGGAATGCAGGGGATATATTTGGGGAATTATTGGGTTTTGATGATAATGAGAGATTGTTTTTTTCAAATGTTTTAGCAGGTTGTTATATTTCTTCAGTTGATCCGATACCTCCTAGCTTAGAGGAGGTCATAGATTTTTTGAAGAAAATGAAGAAAAAATTGTAGAATTTATAATATACGTTATAAAAATAGAAAAACATGTTTTTTATTGAAGTAAAATATTTGTATAATAAAACTTATATACTTGCTTCTCTTATATATTATCGGAATGGGGGAGATGAAAAACTCTTTTTGAATCTCTCCTCACCACCTTCAATCTCCCCCCATTCTACACTTTATTTTAACTGACAGACAAAGAAGATGGAAACAAAAATCATCCCATCAGTTTTTTTAGTTAAATAGTATCTTCTCAGCTTTTTTAGACACAACATTTCTATATTTTTCATCAGTTACAATCATAATAACCCAATCTGGTGTAACCCTTGACCTAATAGCACCTGCTATAGGAGTGAAATCATCTAATGTCTTAAGATCCTCATCATCCACAACATGTATATCTGTCTTCCTTATACGTGGCTCTGCTCTCTGTAGTTCTGGATATGGTACATCTATTATCACATGTCCTCTAGGTATGTGAAGAATATCCTCTAACTCTCTTTCTTTCTCTCTTTTAAAATCTATATTCTCTAAATCCTTCGCCAAAGTAATGTCTTTATCCCTCATATCTAACGCAGACAAGGAATACGCCTGTTTGAATAATCTACGATATTTAAGGCGGGTAACAATTTTGTGTTGAAATGACCCAAAATTTTTAAGGCTACTAATAATCTCTGCATCTGTCATTCTAAAAAACTCAAACGGTTCTATCTCAGGTATCTCCTCAATTGCTTTAGACAGCATCAACTCTGCAATCCTAACAGTCTTATGGAAATAAACAGAGGAGTACATCAACCCTCTTGCCATCAGAATATTTTCTATAACCCCAACTCCCTTCCGCTTAACAGCCAGATTATCGTTATAGATAGTTAAAGTATTTAGCAGACGTTCGACATCTATCATACCATATGCGACACCAGTATAATATGCGTCTCTGGTAAGATAATCCAACTGATCAGCATCAACTGTGCTATTTAAAATTTGACTCAGATAAGGTTTTTTATACGTTTTTCCTCTGATGATCCTGACTATCTCCTTCTTATCTACACCGCTTTCAGTAAGCACATCACTAACTATCCTAGAATCAACAGCTGATTTTTCACCCGGTTCAAAAACCTCGTATTCCCCCAATATAAGTTTTTCTGTCAAATCAATATGATCTACGCCAAACTTTTCTAGAAGAATAGACTCCAAGGTATGAGAAAATGGTCCATGACCAATATCATGCAGTAATGCAGCACATGAAACAACTATTTTTTCCTCTTCGTCTAACCCCAATGTCTCCGATATCTGATAAGCTATTTTGTATACTCCGATAGAATGTTCTAACCGTGTATGATGTGCACCAGGAAAAACCAGATGGGCAAAACCAAGCTGTTTAATGTTATACAGTCTCTGAACTTCAGGAGTATCCAGCAGATGGACAAACAGATCTCTGAAATAAATATCTCCATGAATTGAATCACGTACAACCTTATATGAATCCATTACCATCTTAAATCAGAAACCCCTTTTACATATTACCATGCAAATTGATGTTCATGGTATTGCCGATATCAAACATGTATTTTGTTATATAAAAAACTGGGGGCATACCAATTTTTTTAAACTCCTGCCGCGATATCTAACTCTACCCGACAAATGTTTCTAATAAAAAATTTTTCTTTGACATAAGTCTTAAATGCGAATCATATCCATGAATTAGCGAAACTAAAAATAATAATGAGTCAAAAAACGTGAAACTACTAAAATCTACTTAAACCAGTCAATATATTCATCATAATATTTAGATTATTTAGGAAGAGGTGGAAAATAGAAAATTAACCCATGCATCCAGCGGGGGAGAAAAATCATGGCTAAAAAAATATTGTTTTCATTAGAAAATTGTCCAAAATGCATCCAAACAAAAGAGCTTCTTTCAGATCGAAATAAAAATGATATAGAAATAATAACGTTCCCACATGATATCAATCGGTGGAGTGACGAGGATTTTGATCTCGCAAAAACCCATGACGTATTAGAGGATCTACAAAGAACAGCACCCATTTTATGGGTTGATGGAGAAAAGATCATTGGATATCTAAGGATCAAAAAATGGCTGCAAGAATAAAAAATGTGGTTCTATTCTCTCATTCATCCCTTTATTTTTTCAAAGCCTTTATTTTTTTCTCAAAATCTCTAATATTCTGTTTCATATACCTATACCACTCGTCTATACAGTCTTCTATCCTATTTTTTACTTTTTTTAAATCACTACAGAAATAGACATGGTAATATCCACCAGTTTTTATTGTCATGGTTTTTTTACTGCACAATCCACAGGCTACTAATCTTTGTAGAGAGCGATAAACTGTACTTCTCTCTTTACCCAATGTTTTTGCTAATGTCCCAACTCTTGCTTTCTTTATCTCGTTTAATTTTCTGTACACCTCTAAATCCAGTCTATTCAGATGAAACACACATTCTAGAATATCTTGACAGTCCATGTTTTTGTAGGATTCTAAAATCTTCATATTTCCAGTTTGATGATAGATATCTATTTAGTTACTTATAATGGTTGTGCATTTTTTTTACACAAACGTTATATAGGACTACAATAATACACCTAAATCAGAAGAAAAATGGATGAGCAAGAACTCGAAAAAATAAGGAGGAGAAAACTAGAAGAACTGATGAAACATTTCTCCAAGGGAGGAAAAGATATGAATAAAGATTGGCCTAACACACCTATACATGTAACAGATGCAAATATAGACGATGCAATAAAAAAATATGACACCCTAGTAGTTGATTGCTGGGCGCCATGGTGTATGCCATGCAACATGATTGCACCAGTAATCGAAGAACTAGCCAAGGAGATGCAAGGAAAAATTGCTTTTGCTAAACTGAATGTCGATGAAAACCAAATGACATCAATGAAATATCAAATAATGAGTATACCCACTTTACTGATTTTTAAAAATGGAAACCTGGTAGATAGACTTATTGGTGCAATGCCTAAGGAAATACTAAAACAACGACTTATGAACTATCAATAAAAAAGAAAAATAATTCTTACCTTAAAACTCGTGTTTAAAAAATATTTATCCTTTCTACCAATTCCACTTAGTGGCATATAACATGTTATATCCAAAAAATAAAATAGTCATCAAAACCAAAAAAATAATTCCAGGATTCTTCCTATCTACAATACTACTGATCTCCATCCTATCTGGCTGTACAGATTCTTCTGAAAAACAACAGGGTAATGCACCCAATTTTACTTTAACCACAATCGATGGAGGAAGATTCACCTTATCGGATCATTTTGGAAAGATAATAGTCCTTGACTTTATGGCTGCATGGTGCCATTATTGCACACACCAAATGAAAGAACTAGAAGCTGTTTTGGAAGAAAAGGGAGATGAAATACTAGTTGTGTCTATTGATGTAGATAAAAGG
>QMSS01000081.1 GCA_003649715.1 Thermoplasmata archaeon | reverse complement strand
CCATCCGATGTCAGCGGCGCACCACCAGATGTCCTCATCTTTTAGATCAAAGACCCATTTGAGAGTATATGCAATGCCAACAGCATATCCGCCATGTGCATGAATAATACCCTTTGGTTTACCTGTTGTCCCAGAAGTGTAGAGGAAAAACAGGGGGTCATTAGCATCTAGTCTCTCTGTCTCACATGTTTTAGGCATATCTTTTACAAGTTCATGCCACCAAATGTCTCTTCCCTCAGTCCATGGAACTGGATCACCTGTTCGTTTAAACACAATTACATGCTCAACGCTAGGAGCATTTTGTAGTGCCTCGTCGGTCTGACTTTTAAGGGAGACTTTTTTGCCCCTTCTGTAGAAGCTATCACATGTTACAACAACCTTTGCTTCACAGTCATTGACTCTATCTCTAAAGGCAAGGGCACTGAAACCTGAAAACACAACAGAATGAATAGCGCCAATCTTAGCACAGGCAAGCATAGCTATTGGAAGTTCAGGAAGCATAGGCATATAGATTCCTACTCTGTCTCCCTTACGTACGCCCAGGCTTTTTAATGCATTAGCGAACTTGTTGACCTCTATATAGAGATCATTGTATGTCAGTTTCCTGACATCCCCTGGTTCTCCTTCAAAGATATAAGCAACCTTATTTTTCCTCCAGCTTCTAACATGTCTATCCAATGCATCATGAACTATGTTGTATTTAGCGCCTACAAACCATTTAACCCATGGAGGATTCCATTCGACAACCTTATCATATGGTTTATACCATTCAACTAGATCTTTTGCAACCTCACTCCAGAACCATTCGTAGTTCTCTGCTTTTTTGAAGAGCTCATCAACAGTTTCTATGTTATGCTCTTCCATCCATTGTTTAACATTTGTCTGCTGTACAAGCTCCTCAGATGGTTTGAAAATTCTTTTTTCATCAAGCAGCACTGAAATGTTTTCCTCTACCATATGTACCTCTCACCTCGAAACACACAAACTATATTTATATTTTTGTTTTTTATATAAGATATTTGTCGGTTTTTTACGGCTTATGTTGGTAATCCTATAATTTTAGAGATCCCCAGGGAGTGCACCAGTTAACATTGCGTAGTATTCAAAGTCTTCAACCCAGTCGAATTCAAGATCGATCTCGCTCTCAGGTGTTTTCCTAGCTTGATCAGCAAGATATTTTTTCTGATGCTCTATTAAGTCTTTGAGTGACGTAAATCTTTTTGCTCTAACCACAGGATAGAATGTGGAAGAATCTACTCCATCAAGTGTTCTTATCTTTTCTCTAACAAAATTGTTTACTGTCTCCCATGAGTCCGCAGCAACATTCATTATAATGTCTTCATCTCCAAGGGAGTAGGAGATGTATATTGGGAAAATGTTGTAGGGATAGCTGTAACCGACTAAGTAGTCATATATTTTTTTGTAATATTTTGGATGTGTATATATACGTATTACAAATCTTTGTATTGTTTCTGGTTTGTTTTTTGGGATTGGAAAAAAAACAGGTTTCATAAGTGAAATGGTTTTAGTGTGATGCACTTCATCAACATTTGCTACACTCTCTGTTAGGAAGGGTGCAATGTTATCTGGGTCCTTTACCTCAAATATTACACCAACATCCATCATACCTTCTGTCTGGGTAGCGTATAGAGGTGTTACAAGATCTGTAGCTTCTTCCGCAATCTTGTTTTCCACATAATTCCATATCTTGTTTAGATCTGTTTTTGGATACAATCTCACAATTATCATCATATTTAGTTTTCCTCCCTAAAATCATTTTTTATGGGTTTACGTGGGTTTGCATGAAATGGATTTCAAGTATAAGTACTTTTGTACAGAAGATAAGGAATAGCTGAGGATGAGATTATGGTATTAGTGATATCGATTAGGGTATCAGAAAAGTTAATGAAGGAAGAAAAGGGATGGAAAAAGAAGGAAAACGTGTAGAACTGAACCGGGATAATGTCTAAATGATGTCTAGAATGTCTTCCTCTGGAGTATCTGATATATGTCTAATATGTCTGTAAAATATTTAAGTACAAGTTCTTATATCTTTGTCATAAATTTGTCATAAAAAACAGTTAGAAGAATTAGTCAACTAAAAATGCCAACCAGGTGTTAAATAATAGCAGCAAGATTGGTTGGTTAAGGTTTGGTTAGAGAGAAAAGGAATTTAGTCCAAGTGGGGAGGACCTATGGGTAAAAACATAGTGGAGAAGATTCTGGAGAAACATCTTGTAGAAGGCGAGTATGAACCTGGCAGGGAGATTGGTATCAGGATAGATCAGACCTTGACTCAGGATGCCACAGGTACAATGGCTTATCTGCAGTTTGAAGCCATGGGTGTTCCACGTGTTAAGACGGAGCTTTCAGTGAGCTACGTTGATCATAACACAATACAGGTGGGTTTCGAAAACGCAGATGACCATAAGTATCTGCAGACTGTAGCGGCGAAATATGGAATCATTTATTCAAGAGCAGGAAATGGGATATGCCATCAGGTGCACCTTGAAAGGTTTGGAATACCTGGGAAGACTCTTCTTGGTTCTGACTCTCATACACCAACATGTGGCGGGCTTGGAATGATTGCAATTGGGGCAGGTGGTCTTGATGTTGCAGTGGCAATGGCTGGTGGCCCCTTTTATCTAACATGTCCACGAGTGATAAAAATCAATTTACATGGAAGACTTAGACCATGGGTTTCTGCAAAGGATGTAGTGCTTAAGGTTCTTGAGATATTTACCACAAAGGGAAACGTAGGATATGTGTTTGAATATGGCGGAGATGGTGTGAAGACATTGTCTGTGCCGGAAAGAGCCACAATAACAAATATGGGTGCTGAATGTGGCGTAACAACATCTGTTTTTCCAAGTGATGAGGTAACAAAAACCTTCCTAAAAGCACAGGGTCGAGAGAAAGATTGGGTTGAAATCAAGGCTGATGAAGATGCAGAATACGACCGGGAGGTGGACATTGATTTAGATGAGCTTGTTCCACTAGCTGCTTATCCACACAGCCCAGGCAATATAAAAACAGTCAGGGAACTGGAAGGACTAGAAGTAGATCAGGTCTGCATAGGAAGCTGCACCAACTCCTCATATAAGGATCTAATGACTGTTGCAGGTATCCTGAAAAACAAGAAAGCTCATCCAAATGTCAGCTTTGTTGTAGCACCAGGGTCAAGACAAGTGCTGGAAAACATAACACGTGATGGAGGATTAGCTGATCTAATATCTGCAGGTGCAAGGATCGCTGAGACAGCATGTGGCTTCTGCATTGGCAATAGTCAGTCACCTAAGACAGATGCTGTATCTATAAGAACAAGTAATAGAAACTTTCTGGGTAGATCTGGAACAAAATCTGCACAGGTATATCTTACCAGTCCCGAGACAGCAGCAGCTGCAGTGATAACAGGAAAAATAACTGATCCACGTGATCTTGAAAAAATGGGGATAAAATATCCAGACATTAAGATGCCGGAAAAATTCTATATAGACGACAGCATGTTCATACAACCATCTAAGCATCCTGAAAAAATTGAGATATATAGAGGACCAAACATTGGCGATCCGCCAAAGAGTACACCCATGCCCGAGACAATAAATGGAGAAGTAACAATCAAGGTAGGAGACAAAATCACCACAGACCACATAATACCAGCTGGAAGTAAAATGAAGTATCGTTCAAATGTGCCCAAATATTCAGAGTTTGTCTTCGAAATAGTTGACCCCACATTCCACGACCGAGCGGTGAAAATAAGAGATAGTGGAAAACATAATATTATAGTAGGAGGAGTAAGCTACGGACAGGGATCATCCCGGGAACATGCAGCATTATGCCCAATGTACCTGGGTGTAAAAGCAGTTATAGCAAAATCACTAGAAAGAATACACACTGCCAATCTCATCAACTTTGGAATAATACCATTGACATTCAAAAACGAAGATGATTACAACAACATAGATCAAGGAGACGATATAGAGATACCGTATATCAGAAAGATCATACAAGAAGGAGGAAGATTGCTGGTTAAAAACAAGACAAAGGGGAAAGAATTCGAGGTAGAATACAATCTATCGGAGAGACAAAAAAACGTTTTACTAGCAGGTGGAACACTTGCCTATATGAAAAAACAATCTATATAAAACAGAAAACATATTGATAATCAACGACCCCCATTACTCCCTAGGGGAAAACAGGGGGGAGGAGGTTAAAGATAAGTTATGGCGCAGAGAGGAATTAGAGAATATGATGCAAAAAGAATGCTTGCAAAATACTGGTCAGAGTACATAAGCAGCGACTTCACATACCCAGGAAAGGCCGTACTTGTGGGACCAGAAACCAACATTGATGAACTACCAAAAAAACATCCATGGCTGACAAAAGAAAAATTAGTGACAAAACCTGACCAACTCTTCGGAAAAAGAGGAAAGCATGGTCTTATAAAACTCAATGCAGATTTTGATGAGATAAAAAAATGGATAAAAGAACATATGAACAAGGAGGTAACAATTGGAAAAGTAACCGACAGACTAACGCATTTCCTAATAGAACCATACGTGCCACACGAAAAAGAATTTTATGTAGCAATCAAAAGCGAAAGATATGGAGACACCATATACTTCTCAAACCATGGCGGCGTAGACATTGAAGAGGTATGGGATACTGTTGCAACAATAAATGTTCCAGTGGACGAAAACATAGACAACATCGACATTGAATCCAAACTACCCCCAGACACGCCAAAGGACAAGAAGAAAATGTTTGAAGACTTCATAAAAGGATTATTCAAGTTTTATGTCGATCTTGGATATGCCTATCTGGAGATAAACCCCTTCGTGGTTTCAGGAAACAACATTGTCCCACTAGATCTCGTAGCAAGAATTGACGACACTGCTCATTTCGAATGTGGCAACAAATGGGGTGACCTAACATTTCCAGCACCCTTCGGAAGGAAATTCACCAGAGAAGAACAGTACATAAAAGAGATGGATGAAAAAAGCGGTGCCTCTCTAAAGCTAACAGTTCTAAACCCCAAGGGAAGAGTATGGACCATGGTCGCAGGAGGAGGAGCAAGTGTCATATACACTGATACAATAGTTGACTTAGGGTTCAGAGAAGAACTAGCAAACTATGGAGAATATAGTGGAAATCCAACTACCGATGAGACATATGAGTATGCCAAAACCATATTAGACCTTATGACACGTGAAAAGGACCCGAAGGGACGTCCCAAATATCTGCTAATAGGTGGTGGAATAGCTAACTTTACTGATGTAGCAAAAACCTTTAAGGGAATAACCATGGCTCTTAGAGAATACAAACAAAAACTTAAAGACACAAATGTGAAGATATTTGTCCGCAGAGGAGGACCAAACTACCAGGAAGGGCTTAAGATAATGAAGGAGCTAGGGAAAGAACTCGGCATACCCATTGAGGTATATGGCCCTGAAACACACATGACTAGGATAGTAAACATGGCTTTAGAGGGGAAATAAAAAAGGACTGCAATGGGAGGGAAAATAATATATGAGGTCAGATGAAAAATCAGATTACCTACTGTATAAGAATGCCGAGAAGAAGGCAGAGGAAAAACCAGACTACATTTTGTTTGATAGAAACACCAGAGCTATTGTGTTTGGATATCAGCAGAGAGCCATACAGCGTATGCTAGATTTCGACTATGTGTGCCGTAGAGAAACACCATCTGTTGCATGCATTGTGAACCCCACCCGTGATGGTTTCCATAAATGTTTCTGGGGAGCTAAAGAGATATTGATACCCATGTATCGGACATTAAAGGAGGCAACTGAGAAACATCCTGATGCTGATGTGATGGTAAACTTCTCGTCTTTCAGATCAGCCTATCCAACATCTAAGGAGGCGCTTGAAAGCGATACAATACGCACTGTTGCAATCATAGCGGAGGGAGTACCTGAGCGTAGAACCAAAGAATTGATAAAAATTGCGGAAAAACGAAAAAAATGGATCATCGGCCCAGCTACAGTAGGTGGAATAGCAGGCGGAGCATTCAAGATTGGAAATACCGCGGGTATGCTAGACAACATAATAGATTCTCGTCTACACAGACCAGGTAGCGTAGCATATGTATCAAAATCTGGAGGACTGTCAAATGAGCTGAATAACATCATTGCACGCAACACAGATGGTGTATATGAAGGAATAGCCATAGGTGGCGACAGATACCCGGGGTCAACATTTATACAGCATCTACTACGATATGAAGCAAATCCTGATGTAAAGATGATGGTACTACTAGGAGAAGTCGGCGGTGTTGATGAATATGAAGTAGTAGATGCCTTAAAAGATGGGCGTCTTACAAAACCATTAGT
>QMSS01000080.1 GCA_003649715.1 Thermoplasmata archaeon | reverse complement strand
TTTAAAAATAAGTTAAAGCGAAGTTTTATATTTTTGTTTTTCATTCAATAGGATATGAAACTAGATATTAAAAAACTTACACCACAAGAACGATACAAACTAATAGGTAAACTTATCGAGGAAATAAAACTAAGGAAATACTCCTATCAAACCGGTAAACTCTACATTGGAGTTGTAAAAAGATTTCTAAAATCAGAGAAGACACCAAGAAATTTTCTATTAACCTATTCAAATAAAAGCAGATCAACAATAAGAACCACCTATTTTGCTTTAAAATTCTTCTACAAAAATGTACTCAAAGAAAGATTTGATGAAAATATACCACTTACAGGACAGAAAACAAAGTTACCAGTTGTATTAAATAAGAGAGAGGTAACTAGGATAATAGATGTAACAGAAAATCTTAAACATAAACTGGTTTTAATGTTTCTATACTATGCTGGTCTACGTTTAGATGAAATGGTAAATCTCAGATGGCAGGATATAGATTTTGATAGAGAACTTATCCATATAAAAACATCTAAAGGAGAGAAAGAGAGGATTATATTCTTACATTATAAACTCAAGGAGTTGCTAAAAGTTTATGGTATTAGAAAACAAGGACTGGTTTTTAAATCACAGAGGGATAAAAAGTATAGTAAAAGAAGCATTCAGCAGATAATCAAAAAATCTGCTAAAAAAGCAGATATACACAAGAAGATTACACCACATACATTGAGACATAGCTTTGCTACACATTTACTTGAGGCAGGAGCAGATATAAGATACATTCAGCAGCTTCTAGGTCATAAAAGTTTGAGAACAACACAAATCTACACACATGTGGCTAACAAAGATATCAAAAAACTTGCCAACCTACTCTAAACCCAGTTTGCCCCAAAAAAACTAAATTTTTCTTTTTTTACCACCCCTCTCCATCAATCAGCTCTAATTCCAACTCATTCCTAAAAATAAACCCATTTTTTGCTCCACTGAAAAACAAGATTAAATGTAGGAAACCTAAAAAAAGAAAGTTTTTTGTATAAAAAAACTTTGGCACAATAATATGATAAAATAGATGCATGGGAGGGAACAAAAAAAAATTTTTTAAGACATGACTCACACAGATATGAGGAATCTAAATGCGTGATATGTGGCCGCATAAGCAGAGAAATATCACATACACTAAAGGTATGTCTCTCCTGCATCAGAAACAACCCAGAGCAGGCAGTTCCAATAGCCATTGAGGCACATAAAAAGATTAGAAAAAACTTTCATCTACCACCAGAACCACCACATGACTCCAATGGAATAACATGCCATGTCTGCGCAAACGAATGCAGAATCGGACTAGGAAACACTGGATACTGTGGTTTAAGAAAAAACGAAAAAGGCATACTCATACAACCACAAAAAGGTGTTTTATACAGCTACTTTGACCCGCTTCCAACAAACTGCTGCGCCTCCTGGTTCTGTCCAGGAAGCAGAGAAACAGGATACAACCTCGCTGTTTTTCCCATTCGGATGCACATACAACTGCATATTCTGCCAAAACTACGGGCATAAAAACATAGACAAGGCAGACCATGTAGAAATAGACCTACTAGTGCAGCAAGCTGCAAATGCAAAATGTATATGCTACTTCGGAGGCACACCAGAACCACAACTACCCTTCCTGATCAAGGCAACCCAAAAAATACTGGAAAACAAAAAAGTGAGAATATGCTGGGAATGGAATGGAACAGGAAACAAAAACCTAGTCGAAAAAGCAGCGGAGCTATCATACAAAACAGATGGTATCATAAAATTTGATTTAAAAGCATATGATAGAAATCTAAACATAGTATTAACAGGAAGACCCAATGATAGGACACTAGAAAACTTCATCATGATCTCCAGGCAATTCCAAGAAAGAAGAAAAACGTTGCTGACAGCAACAACACTACTAGTACCAGGATACATAGACAAAAAAGAGGTTGAAAAAATCGCAAAATTCATATCAGATCTAAACAACGAAATACCATACTCTCTACTAGCATTCCATCCAGACTTCGAAATGCAAGACATACCAGCAACAAGTAGAAAACTAGCTGAGGAATGCTATCATACTGCAAAAAAATATTTAAAAAATGTGAACATAGGAAACAAACATCTACTCATATAAAAAAAATCAAGCTAAAAAAATGGGATGTATCCATATACAAAATCAAAACAAATATTTTGTTGATGAAAACACTATGATGATAAAAGTTGGATGCTGCGGATTTCCTATAAGTATGAAAACATATTTCAACAAATTCGAAACAGTAGAAATACAAAAAACATTCTACACACTACCCACCATCGAAAACGCTGAAAAATGGCGATCCATGGCACCAAAAAACTTTGAATTCACCATAAAAGCATGGCAGGGAATCACACATCCAGCATCAAGCCCAACATACAAAAGATACAAAGGCAAGCTAAAAAAACCTCAAAACTATGGTTTCTTCCAACAAACAGATGAGGTAATCAACGCCTGGAAAGAAACAGAAAAAATCTGTTCCATATTAAAAGCAAAACATGTACTCTTCCAATGCCCAGCCAGCTTCAAACCAAATGATGAAAACATAGAAAACATACTCCATTTCTTCAAAAAAATAAGAAACAACTCATACCACTATGTGTGGGAGCCCAGAGGAAAAGAATGGACAGATGATATCATACTAGAAATCTGCAAAAAAACTGGTTTAACACACTGTGTAGATCCATTCTCACATCAGCCTGTGACCAAAGAACTTGCATATTTCCGTCTACATGGATCACCACCTGGAAAAAAAATGTACAACTACGACTACACAAAAAAAGATCTAAAAGAGTTAATAAAATTGTGTAGATCATTCAACATAGTCTACTGTTTTTTCAACAACATAAACATGTACAAAAATGCTCTGCAGCTAATAGAGTTTATATAAGAAACACCAGGAAAAGAAAGAGTTTTTTTGTTTTTAAAAGAAACAACTGAAAAAAATAAGGAGAGAGAAGAAGTGTTTTGATCTACTATTCAATTAGATGTGTTCCATCGCAACTGGGATGTGAATAAAAATTTTCTCTACAGCTGCCAAAACTCACTCCATATGCCTCCACAGCATTTTTAGCTCTTCTAAGCAGATCCAATCGCATATCTCTTGGTAAGTACCAGGAGTTTCCTATTTTTCTACCACTTTTAAAGTACAGTTTTTCTAGTCTTCCAGCTATATCCGGGAAAACAGATCTAAATCTACTCCAGGAGTCGAAACGGGGTTTAAACGTTGAGACCACCACATGATCCACGAAGGACATTCTATCGACTAACTGTTCAATCTCTGCATCATTTAAAAATGGTATTATTGGGTCTATTCTCAAAACAACTGGAATTCCTTTTTGATGTAATTTCAATAAAGCATTTATTCTACGTTTAGGTGAAGGAGCATTCGGTTCCAGTTTACCTGCGACTCCTTCATCTAGAGTAGTTATTGTTGTTGCAACACAACATCTCGATTCCTCTAGTATATCAATGTCTCTAACAACAATATCTGATTTAGTGATAATCTGATACTTAAACCTCTTCTGAGCGAGAATGCCAATTGCTCTCCGAGTTATACCAAGCTTTTTTTCCACAGTGGGATAGGGATCTGATGAGTTGGAAATAGAGATAACCCTATTTTTATCAATGGTTTTGAGATCCATCCTCAGTTTTTTTATCAAATCCCTTTTTATTCTAATCTGGAAGGCATTTGGTATGTAGGAAGTTATATAACAGTAGATACATGAGTGATCACATCCTGTATATATGTTGAGGGAGTATTTTGTGGGGCAAGTGCAAAGACCGGATCTCCATGGATCAAAATATCTTACATAATACATTTTTTCTTTGACACCGAAAGTATTCCTTAATTTCTCCCAGTGACACAGATATAAATATTTTTTCTCATTATATTAGTATGAGAATATGGATTGTAGAATTAACCCTACAGACAACATTTTCCTCATACATCTAATTATCCCATCCATGTAGGTGATTGCTATGTTTTTAAAAAGCAAAGAAAAGTGAGACAGGGGAGATTTTATATTATGGGTTAGGTTTTTTTCTTTCATTTTAAGGTTTTTACCCATTCATAAACAGGTTCAACAAGCTTTTTTATACGTTCTTTTTCTTTGTTCATCGGTGATGGCTCCCATCCATCTTCTGGTTCGAAATGGAAATCAATTATGGCACCGATTCGTTCCTCAGGCGGTTTAAAAACTATTTTTAATGGCATGTTGAATTCTACATCCCAGGGTTTTACATTTTTTAGCTCATTTGCTATAGCCACCTTACTTCCTTCAATTACTCCATATACAAGTATTATTGGAAGTCTTTTTAATGAAGATCTTCCACTCCATCCTGCCACGGTCCATGTATGTACCCTGGCTTTTAGTGGCATCTCAACCCATTCTGTTTTTTGGAGATTACAATCCATATTCCAGCAATGTGTTCTTACTGGTACCCATGTGTCGCCACATCGTGGACATCTTGTACCAAGTATTTTTCCGTCTAGTAGGCCTTTGAAAAACCTGCTGTTTTGACCATGTCGTATTGTGTAGAGCTGGTCGTAGTGTAGAAACTGGTTCATCACATTTCCATCCTCAGAGATCTCATGGCCAACAAATACAAAACCTACTTCCCTTACATTTTCTGGCCGGTATTCTTTTTTTTCTGTAAAAACTGGTTCATATGCAAATTTTTTCTTCTTTTTTGTTGTTAAAACCTCTGTTTCACCCATTTTTTCAATGCCTCCTCATTATAAAGTTTGATATACTTGTGCCTGTACCTGCATGACTATTCACAATACCGCATTCTGCATCAGGCACCTCAGTTTTTCTGCTGAGATGTTTCTTGGGTATCATACCGGATAATTGGTAGAAACATTCGATTGCACTCATTATACCTGTGGCTCCAACAGGATGCCCATATCCCATTAGCCCACCACCTGGGTTCATTGGTATGTCTCCATGCATATGTGTTCTTTCATCACGTATGAACTGAGCGATGTTGTTTTTGTCTGCTAGTCCAAGGGCAGTATATATCTGCGCCTCTGATGTGGAGAAAGCATCATGTATTTCTCCAAAGTCGATTTCTCTTAAGGGATCTTCTATGTCAGCCATTTTGTATGCCTGCTCTGCAGCATTTCTACAGGCAGCAAACTCAGTCATGTCTGGATATCCTGGTCCATAACGTTCAATCCATCCTGGAAAATTTAGACGGTCACCAGCACGTATAGTACAGCTTGATAACCCCATTCCATCGATAGTAACATATCCATCGGGATTAACTTTTTTAGCATATTCTTCAGAGCAGACCAGCAGGAAGGCCACACCACGTGACATCAGACAGCAATCATATTTTTTTATAGGATAGGAGATAAGACGTGAGTTCATAACATCATCCACAGTTATGTATCTATGCTCATTACGATACCATTGTGCCTTTGGATTATCCATCGCATTGTTTCTATTTTTAACAGCAATGGTGGCAACATCCTCTTCAGTAACCCTGTTTTCATGCATCCATTTATTTGCCATCGCAGCATAATAAATCGGATAAATCCCACCTACCAGGAGCTCATAACGTATGTCAGAGGCCATTGCGATAAACTCACTTCCCTGAGACTGCGAAACAGAGTCCATGGTCTCCCATCCAATTACACCAACGACATCATGATGACCAGACATAACAGCCAAGGCAGCAGCATACAACGCAGATCCTCCTGTGTTCCCACCATTCTCAACACGATAATGTGGGATTCCCACCAGCCCAAGATGATCATGGATTATCCATTCAGGAGCAAGTTGATGACCAAAGTGTACAGAGAAATGAGAATAGATCATCAGATCGATATCACGTAGAGAAAACTCTGGTATATCCCTCTGTGTTTCTTTTACACACTCTGCTGCTCCACCCTCAATGTTTTCAAAACCAGTTGGACCATAATCAAAAGGTGTAGTTGCTCCTCCCACAATACATACCTTTCTATTCATACCTATTTTATTCCTCCCTCTCAATCTAACTTCTCTCTCTTTTTTAGGACAAAAAGCCTCACCGTTAAGACCTCCCCCTTTTTTGGGGTAACAGCGTATGGACGTATATGGTAGGATGTTGAAAAATGTTTTTCTTTTTTCTTTATAAAAGCAAAAAGGGCACCCCATCAACTGAGAGTTGATTTATAAAGGATCAACGTATTTTTCTTTTGGTGGATGGGAATGCAGAAAGGTGTTATTAAACTAAAAGAAGAGGTAGAGGAAGATATCCCTAGATGTCCTTATTGCAATTCAGGTGATGTAGTAAAGTATGGTTTTCAAAGGAATGGGGTACAGAGGTATAGATGTAACACCTGTAGAAAGATATTCAACC
>QMSS01000079.1 GCA_003649715.1 Thermoplasmata archaeon | reverse complement strand
TTTCATTTTCAAATATAAAGAATAATTAATAGCCATCTGAGTCTATTTCCCTTTCTAAAAACTTTTTTAGCGCAAAAACCATTATGAAAACAGAAATCAATGGATGAAAAGACGAGGATACGGAAGGACATAACGATGTTTGAAGAAAACCTCCAGAGAGCAAAGGAAATTGGAAAACATCAAAACAATATACTAGAACTAGCAGTACAATACTACCAAGATGCAAAATACTACCTAGAAAAAGGAGATTATTTCACCGCCTTTGGGTGTATAAACTATGCACATGGACTACTAGATGCTATCATAAAGTTTTAGAAAAAAACATGTTTTTTCATGGAGGAAAAAAAAGAGATGAAAGTTGATGGTAACATAGAACGGTTTTATCAATACTCATTCCCCATGCAAGCAGTACTTGTAACATGTCATGATGATGAACATAACAAAACAAATGTTATTACAGTGGCATGGCATACACCTATTTCAGTAGACCCACCGTTGTATGGAATATCAATAGCTCCAAAAAGATATTCCCATAGCATCATAGAAAAAAGCAAAGAGTTTGTCATCAATTTTGTTCCATACCATCTGGTTGACAAAACACATTTCTGCGGAACACACTCCGGCAGAACAGTGAACAAAATAAAAGAAACAGAACTAACATTATTATCTGCCCGTAGAGTAAAGACTCCTTTGATAAAAGAATGCTATGCCCATTTAGAATGCAAGCTTTTCCAAAGCCTGAAAATTGGTGATCACACATTTTTCGTTGGACAGATTCTATCTGTAGAAGTGGATAAAGAGCTGTTTAAAAATGATTTATTAAAAATAGATAAGATACAACCTCTCTACTACATAGGAGGAAACAAGTACACCACAATCGACAAAACAAAAAAGAGAGAGTTTTAGCTATACAATATTTTTATTTCATCATCCTCTTTTGCATCTAGTTTTTCTGCTGCATTTCCCTGATTTATACTGATTTCAAGGACACCACTACCCCCAATAGTTGCAAGCATATCTCCTTTCTTGACAAAACCATAGGATTTTACAAAAAACATCTCCTCGGATCTTCTACCTACAAAAACCATGATTTTCTCACCATAATCTAGATGCTCAAGTAACCTACCACCATCTATGTTTGTTATAAGATTACCAAATCTATCAACATAAACTATTTTTCCAACAGCCATTTTATCAGAAACATCTCCCCATCCAAAATCCATATCAACAAAATCCTCTACACAATCTCCTATCTCCTCAAACGGAATGCCATTGACTATATGTGATGCTACAGGAGTAAAAACATCTCTCCCATGAAATGTATTAGAAACAAAGCCCAACATATATTTTTTGTTACTGATCTCATACACAGTAAAATCACCTAGGAGATGAGCAGCAGGCATCAAAACACCATTGTCAGGACCAACTAATATCTGAGTTTTTGTGGTTATGACAAGACCACGACGATTAGTTCCAACACCGGGATCTACAACAACTACATGTACTGTCCCAACTGGAAAATACGGTACCACCGTCCGCAGGATAAAAGCTCCCTCCCGAATGTTATGAGGAGCTATATCATGTGTTATATCAACCAATCTAGCATCTGTTATTCCAGATGCGACTCCTTTCATCTGAGCAACATAACCACTTTTAAGACCGAAATCAGTAAGAAATGTAATAATCCCCTTCAAACATATCACCCATGAAAATATCCTTCTGATCCCTTTCTAAACAAAACTACATTAAACATATTGTGTTTTATTAAAATTTAGGTGACCCCGCTACACCTGTGCCACATCCTCCTATGAAAACATTTTCTGCAGTCTGTCAAAAAAATCTTGATCTAAAAAAACCTCTTTTTTATTCCAAAACTATTTATGTTAGAAGTATGTATAAATTATTATGACTGATTTCTACGGAACAAGTTATAAAAAAAATATGAGAATCTTGATTGACATGTGGAAAAAAACTGGTGAACCTATGATCTGCCCACAATGTGGAGGATCTATGACAATAGTACAGATAGAACCAGTTCAAGATATCGAAAACGCATATGTTCCATATAGAACAGTTGTCGAATGTAACTCATGCTCATTCAAGGTAGAAGCAGAATCATTTACAATACTAGGTAGTATAAAAGATTTTGATGCTGAGCATGTAGAGATTGGAAGCTGGTCTCCAAGTGGAAGTCGGGTTTTATCAAAATACAAACATATTCTAAGCTACGATCTGTTGAAGGAACTAAAGAAGACAGGTGAACTAGTAGAGTTCCTAATAGTAGATAAACAGGTTGTACAGGTAATAGGATAAGAAAAATCAATTTTTAGGAACATTCAAATGATTGCATGCAAGCATAGTTTAGCTATCAACCAAAAAACATCATCATAGTTTTTTCAAGATGCAGCTACATCAAATTGGTTAAATTGCTATTAAATGGGAGGATAATGATTATAGTCATTCCAACAATATCAAAATTTATTTTTTGTGAGAGAAAGCAAATAAATAGACATGTTTCTAATATTTCTCAGGGAGTGAAAGCAGTAGATGGGTCAAAGTTTGAGCATCCCCACTAGCAGACAGACACAATTTCAAAAAACATCTGCTCCCTAATATTACCATAAATTCCCCACAATTTTGAGAACAAAAAGCTAAAAACCAAAAAATGTTTTTTTAGAAAAAAGAAAAGAGAAATAGATAAAGATGCATTATAGTTCTCTTTTGTGAATATAAAATGTGTAGAGTAGCAGTTATACTTGCAGCGGGTGAGGGAAAAAGACTAAGCCCTTTTACTGAGACGATGCCTAAGGTTATGCTCCCAGTTGCCAATAAACCTATATTGGAACATGTTGTGGATGCAGTTAAAAAAGCGGGTATAGAAAGGATTGTATTGGTTGTAGGCTATCAGAAAGAGGTTATACTGGATTATTTTAGAGAACATCACGGCATAACATATGTTGTGCAGGATAAACAACTTGGCACTGCACATGCATTGCTGCAGGCTAAAAAACATGTGAAAAAGGATTTCATCATACTAGCTGGCGACAACATTGTTGATCAGAAAAGTATCTCAAGAATGATAGAAGAAAAAGCAGAGATGTCTATGCTTATTAAGGAACATCCATATCCATCTCAATATGGCGTAGTTTTTATAGAAAAAGATATGCTTAGTAGAATAGTAGAAAAACCAAGGGATGAAACAGGAAGGTTCATATCCACCGGTATATACAGGTTTCCAAAGTCTATATTCCAAGAACTGGAAAAACATGCATCTCAAGGAATCTATGATCTCACATCAGTTGTACAATCACTACTAGATAAGGGATGCAGGATAAAAACTCTTTTTGCGGACCTGTGGATGGACGTGGTATATCCCTGGGATCTACTCGAGGTCAATGAAATGATGGTTCAAAACGTACCAGCAGGTATAGGAGGAACCATAGAGAAAAATGTTGTAATTAGGGGGCATGTTTCAATAGGAGAAAATACAAGGATATATTCTGGATGCTACATCACCGGACCAGTAATAATAGGTGAAAGCTGCGAAATAGGACCAAATGTTTGTATTTTCCCCTCTACAACCATTGGTAACAACTCTGTTATACATCCTTTCTCAGAGATAAGAAATAGTGTGATAATGAATGATACACATATTGGATCAAACTCGTTTTTAGTAAATTCAATAATTGCAAGAGGAAACATAATAGAAAATAATTTTTCTAGTACATCAGGTGAAAACATAATAGAAATCGAGGGGGAATTCAAAAAAATAAACAACATAGGAGCAATGATAGGAGAGGATTGCAGAATTGGGAGTCATGTTGTTGTAGATCCTGGTGTCATAATCGGTAGAAAATGTAAAATAACATCTATGAAAAGAATAAGAAAAAATATTCCTAGCAACACTGAAGTGATGTAAAAGTGTGTGGGATAATTGGTTACATTGGTTTTAGAAATACAAGCGAAGTATTACTTGATGGTCTAAAAAGACTTGAATACCGAGGTTATGATTCGGCTGGGATAGGAGTAATAGGAAAAAAATTACAGGTTTTCAAGGAAGTTGGTGAGGTAACTGAATTAGAAAAAAAGATACCTACTTTGAAAGGTTATATCGGTGTTGGACATTGTTTACATCCTGAAACTCTTGTCTGTACTGCCGATGGCAGACTTTCTCGAATATCTGAGTTAGGCGATCAAAAAGTTTTGTCTATAAACTTTAATAATAAAAAGTTAGAAAACGGAAAAAATCAGAAGTTAATGAAACATAAATCCCCGGAGTATCTTTTTAAAATAAAAACTTCTTTTTCAGAGTTTAAAGCCACTGGTGAACACAGAGTTTTTATAACTGAAGGGGAAGGAATAAAAGAAAAAAAGATAAGTGATCTTACTGGTGATGAGCTTATAGCAGTCCCTAGAATACTCCTGCATCATCCCTCTGGTAGTATTAAACGTTTTCATAATGTACCTGTAGAACGACATTATAAATTGAGTCCTAAGTTACGTAAAAAACTGAGAGAACTAAGGATAAAAAACAACCTTACCAGAAAAGAAGTAGAGAAAAAAACTGGTATACCTGAGAAATATCTTGGTAGAATAGAAAGAGGAGAAAGAAACTCTATAGAAGATCAAAGATTGAGGAAGCTAGAGAATATTTATGATGATTTAAAGATCAGAGACAATGCAGAGCTTACTTATATAAACCCAGTTTTTTTTCCATCTAAGCCAACGGATGAGCTCGCTCAAATTATTGGATACTTTATAGGGGATGGTTTCTTCCATTCGAATCGATGTATAAGATTTAAGGATGCAAGAAAAGAAATTTTAGACAAATATAACAAACTTTTCAAGATAGTGTTCAATCTAGAAGGTAATATTCGTAAAAGAAAAAACTATTATGTTCTTGATATAAATAGTAAATATCTTGTTGATTGGTTTAGGAAGAACATTCCAGTTTTATTCAGAAAAACAGGTGAAGAGGAAATACCAGATTTTATATTTGAAGTATCTAAAAAACAAATATCTCATTTTTTAAAAGGTATATATGATGCAGAAGGTTTTGTTTCTCTAAAAGCAAGACAGGTTTGTATTACTACGACAAATAAAGCATTAATGGAAAAAATACAGTTTTTGCTTCTAAAACTTGGAATACTAGCAACATTCTATATAGAAAACAGAGGTAAATGGAGCAATACTTATAGACTACACATAAATGATAAAAAATCTTTAAAAATATTCAAACGCTGCATAGGTTTCACAGCAAAAGACAAAGAAGAAAAATTAAACGAAATATTAAAGAAAAGTAAGAACTTAAATTTTCGTTTCACCTCGTTTCCATATAAAATGAGATATTTTTATAACAACTATCTTAAACAAACTGGTATCTCTTACCATCACGTAGGTGATTCCTACTGTACAGATTTGAAATTAGAACAGATTTTAGACAAACTAGGGAATAACCATCAAAGGATTAAAAACATGATCAAACAATATTTATATTCTGACATTATCTGGGCAAGATTCAATATTGAAAAAATAAAATCAGATGTTGAATATGTATGGGACATAGAAGTTGAACATAACAATAACTTTATAGGTAATCTTGTAATCCAGCATAACAGTAGATGGGCTACACATGGTGATGTCACTAAAAGTAATGCTCACCCACATACAGATTGTAAAGAAAACATAGCTGTTGTTCACAATGGGGTAATAGAAAATTTTAAACAACTTAAACAAAAGTTAGAACAAAAAGGGCATAAATTCACATCAGATACTGATACAGAGGTTCTTGCTCATCTTATAGAAGAAAAATATGATAAAAAGAAACAAAACCTTGAAGACGCTGTACTATCAGCAGTTAAAAAAGTTAAAGGCTCATATGCCATTGTGGTAGCCTGTAAGGATGAACCTGATAAACTAGTAGGAGCACGTAAAGAAAGCCCATTAGTAATAGGTGTCGGAGACAATGAAAACTTTATAGCATCAGACATACCTGCTTTTCTAAAGTACACAAATAGGGTTATCTATCTTGATGATGATGAAATTTGTACTGTTACCAAAAACTCTATAGATGTATATGATAAAAATAAGAAAAAAATAACCAAAGAAGAAAAACTAATAAACTGGGACATTAAAGATGCTGAAAAATCAGGTTTCCCACATTTCATGCTTAAGGAAATCTACGAGCAACCAGATGTCATTCATCAAGTTTTAAGAGGACGCATATCAGAAGTTGATAGAGATATAACTTTTAACGAAGATGTTGAAAACCTGCTAAAAAACGGTGTAGATTCTATTCATATCGTGGCTTGTGGAACATCGTTCTACGCTGGTTTTGTTGGGAAATATATAATCGAAAAACTGACAGATATACCTACCTCTGTTGATCTTTCATCAGAATACCGTTATTTTGGATATAAAAACCAGAGTTCACTAGTGATAGGTATAACACAATCTGGTGAAACCGCTGATACACTAGGT
>QMSS01000078.1 GCA_003649715.1 Thermoplasmata archaeon | reverse complement strand
TTGAAAATGAAAAACAAGCCCTTATATCACCATCACCATGTTTTAGTAGTATTTTACTCTTAGTGGTGCTGCTATCAGGGGTCCTAATTTAATCATTCATTCCATTTGCTTTGTTTTGATAACTGATTTGTCTCCATCTGAATGTAGGTTAATCTTATTTTTATTTGGTCACAGGTTCTAGTCCAATGTCAATGTTTGATTTGTGCTCTTTTTTATCGTGTTGTTTCCGATAAAATTTTTTGTCGTTTGTTGTACGACAAAATAGAAAACTATTTAAACTTACAAAACAACGATATTATTAAAAAAATCATATAAAAATGGGGTTATTTGATGCGGAGGCACAGGCCAAGAATAGACAAAAATACCGAGAGAGCAGTGTATGAGATACTTAGATCAAAGGCGAAAACCACCATTTATATATATTTGCTAAAAAAAAATGGGGCGAGGGCAGAGGAAATCATACGAGGAACCAAGCTTCATCCAAGCACTGTTAGGGAACTCCTTTCTAAGATGTATGAACAGCAGTTAATTTACCGTGAGAAAATAAAAAATCATAGCATTGGAAAAAACCCTTACATGTATCACCCAATCCCACCTATCCATCTTTTAAAAAAACATGTTGGGGAGATAGAAGATAGGCTAAACAGAATAGCAAGCCTTGGTAGAAACATAGGAAAAGATAGAAGCAACAGATGTGTTAGAATAAAAATCTATGAGCAGGTAGAAACATGACATTCATAAAACTAGCTGCAAAAACAATGGTGAATCATCCAAAAACAGTTCTTCTAGTCTTCACCATAATCACCGCAATAATTGGTTCCCAGATGCAAAACATCTACATGAAATCAGATCTAACAGGCTATCTACCTGATGATGAGCCAACATTGCAGCTTTGGAGAAAGATAGATCAGGAATTTCAGATTGGATCGACAATTGTTATCTATGTAGAGGCGGATGACATACGGGATCCATATGTTTTAAAGGAAATGGATCGTGTCAGCACTAAGATAAACAAATACAATCTAGATAAAGGCAGTAAAGACGGCATCTTTTCTGTCACCAGCATAGCCTCCCTCATAAAAGATGAGAATGCAAAGCCTAATCTACCTGGTGGGCTGGGTGGAACAGGAAAATATGAGATACCTGACGACATAAACCTCATCTCTAGATATATTGCACGTATACAATCGATGAAGGGTGTTCTCTTCACAGATACATACAAGGTTGCTGTCATAATACTTCAGCTGGCGGAAAATGCAAACTATGATCAGGTATTAAAAAATGTTAAAGATGTTATCAGTAGAGAAGCCCACTACTCAGACATGACAATAACAGGAACCATTGCAATGCAACATGCAATTCAAGATAGAAACCTGCAGTATCTAAAAATTGTTTTTCCAATATCAATAATATTCATATCCCTTGTTCTCTTCTTCTTCCATAGAACCATCAAAGGTATTGTCATAGTATTTTTACCATTAGCATATGCCTTGGTTCTAACATTTGGAATACTTGGGATACTACAGCCTGAGTTAACTATCCTCTCCATAGCAATTGTAGCTCTGCTGATGGGACTGGGTGTTGACTACTCTATACATCTGCTAAACAGGTTTGCAGAAGAACATTCTGTGGAAAACAAGATCATACGTGTAGAAAAAACATTGAAACTAACAGGAAAAGCAGTGTTGTTATCCTCAGTCACAACAATAATTGGTTTCGGATCATTGATGGTATCCACCATGCCACCAATAGTAACATTTGGGTTTGGATGCGCTATTGGTATATTACTATGTTTTATCTCAGCCTCGATATTAGTCCCATGCCTTGCGCTTACATTAGGATTTGAAAACAATGGTGAGATACATGTATGGAAGATATGGAAAAAATTCTCCAGCTTCGTCATTGAAAACCGTAAAAGATTTTTTGCCATAGCATGCTTCTTTGCCATCTTGTCATTAATTGTTCTACCTCAGATCAAAACAGATGTCAACTATGCAAAGATGGCACCTCGAGATCTACCTGAGGTGCAGAAACTACTGGAATACTCAGAAAACTTTGGAAGAGGAACAAATTTCAACGCATTACTGATAGAGACAGAAAAACAAGGTCTCACATATCCAGAGGTTATAGAGGCAATATATGATATGGAACAGGAGATGAGAAAAACAGGAGCCACTGTCTACTCTATAGCCGATGAGATAAAAAAGATAAACGATATTTTAGATAGAAGTAAGATAATAGAAAAACTATCTGATATTGTAGGGATAGATCAGATAATATTCGACAAAGTAGCTAAGAAGGGAATAGTGGACGAAGATTTCTCCAAAACAATTGTACTTGTATCTTTCCCTGCTGGAAAAAGCATCGAAGAAACAGAGAGTATGGTAAACAAAATCAACCACATAGCCTCAACAACGATATTGCCACACAATGGACAAGTATCCAGGCTAACTGGCCAGGATGCAGTAAATGTCGCTATAAACAGACAGCTGATGAAGCAACAAACAAGATCCATAATCATAGCTCTGCTGTTAGTATTAGCAGTGTTAATAGTCATATTCAACTCATCCCTACATGGTTTTTTAACAATGATACCAGTCATCTTTGTCCTAATATGGGAACCAGGCTTCCTAGTAGTACTAAACATCCCCCTATCTGTTGTAACCATCTCCATAGCCTCTATAATGATAGGAATAGGCATAGACTATGGCATACATATTACACAGCGAATAAGAGAAGGAATAGATGAAGGTCTATCAAAAATAGATTCCACCAAAAATGCTATTGAAAAAACAGGTTTATCCCTCGTCGAGGCAGCCTCTACCACAACAGCAGGACTACTATCAATATACTTCGTGGACATACCCTCGATACAGCAATTCGGATTGGTTGTCATACTGATGACCATCTTTTCCCTAATAGCAGCAGTGCTAATACTACCAATATTCTACAGCATCAAACCTAAAAAATAACCCCCTCGTTTTTACCCCCCTCTCCATTTGGCTACATACATGATCTAATTTTATTTTCTATGGATAGAACGTACTAGAGATTTTACAAATGGGATATCAAATACTATGTTTCCAATCAAAATAATTAATGCCAACATAAGCTCACCATCATAATCAGAACATCCCATAGAAAATCCTCTATAATACCAACTCCATAATAGTATAATAGACACAGCAAATGGTAGAAATATCAGTAGAGGCAGGAAACATAGCTCAGTTCTAATACCCTGTCTATTAACTATACTTTTTCCAGTTAGATATCTATTCTCCTCACGCATCACTGCCCTCTCCTCTATATATTTTTAGATTGGATGTATCATTGGACTGGGCAACATCTCTAACCCGGTTAATCCTATCATCCTCCACAGTATTAGAATAAAAACCGCTGGTAAAATTTGGACCATAAAATCATCATCAATCCACCGGTTCTTTTTCGCTTCACCTATCACTGCACTTGTTCCTCCAACTATGGAAACTAGAAGCCTTATCCAGATATCAGCTCTATACCATGTTGCTATAAAAAAAAACATGGACACAAAAAAACCAGCTATGCACGCATTTTTTCCACCATAACGTTGTCTTGTTTCTCCCATTATAGGATCAGTGAAACATGCACAAAGTATACATGGAACCGCTATCTGCTGCGGGAAAAAGAGCAATAAAATGAAAACCGCCACTCCAAAAAACAAGTAGCTTCCCACTCGTTTTTCTTCATAGACTCTAAGTCCAAAAAAATAGTTGCTGCTGATTTTCCCAGTTATTCTGAGATATTCCAGTATAGATACAAATAGTATTATTAGAGTTGGTATCAAACGTTTTAGTATACCAGACCACCCTGTATCTGGAATGATATAATACACCAAAAACGAAGATCCAAAGGTGTGAAAAACACGTCTATACCAGTGCACCTCAAATTTGATAGAATCCATTATTTTCATATTTCCTGGTAACACATACCTTTTTTCTAATTTTAAACAGCTGTAACATTGTTTGCTTTCCTCTCATATCCATATCTTTTTATGTTTAGATAAAATGTTGAGCTAAATACATTTTTAACCAGTTTCTCATCTACTTTTCTAGGGTCATGATACCTTGTCTACTTCCGACTATTACTTCATCAGCGAGATCGATGAATAAACCATTCTCTACTACCCCAGGTATGTTGTTTATCTCCTGTTCAAGTTGCTCTGGATCCTCTATTCTTCCGAAGTCACAGTCTAGAATATAGTTGGAGTTGTCTGTGATATATACCTCGTCCATGATTCTTCTCAGCTCTGCCTTGCAACCAAGTTTTTCAACAGCTTTTTTTGTATTTTGCCAGCCATACTTTATTACCTCTACAGGAACTGGAAAATCACATCCTAGGCCTTTTACAATCTTTGTTTCATCGATAACAATTATCTCCTTTTTTGAATGATATGCAACAATTTTTTCCCTTGTTAGAGCTCCTCCACCGCCTTTTATTAGATCAAGATTGGAGTCAACCTCATCTGCACCATCTATAGTTAGATCGATCTCTGTGTATTCATTTAGATCTGCTAGTGGGATACCATATTCTGCTGCTAGTTTTTTCGTCTGCATAGAAGTTGGTATACCAGTAATCTTTAATCCCTCACCTATTTTCTCCCCTAGTTTCTTTATAGTATATGCAACAGTAGATCCTGTTCCAAGTCCTACAATCATTCCATCTTCTACATACTCAACTGCTTTTTCTGCTGCTTTCTTCTTCATCTCCTCCTGATTCAAGTATTCACCACGAACATGTAAATAGCTAATCGATACAAAAACTTATACTTAATTATTCTAATTACATAGATACATAAAAAAAATTGAAAAAAAGAATATATATCCTAAAAAGTTGAATATGTCAGGGAAAGGGAGGATCAAGAAAAAATGTTGGCTGAATGCGAAGAACATGGGTACTATCGTGGGGAGTCCTGTCCTGTTTGTAACAGAAAAGGAAAATTTTTAATGAGCGATAAAGAACTTGATTCACTGGGTCGTATAATGGCAGGCACATTACGTCATTTCCCTGAAAAACTTGGTCTAATGATGGATGGTAGAGGATGGGTTGATATCTCATCCTTCGTCAAAGCCATTGGCATAAGTAGATCAGGCTTCCATTGGTTACGCACCAAGCATATAGAAGCCATAGTACTCACTGATCCACGTGGTAGATACCAAATCGATGGAGGCATGATACGAGCAACATATGGGCACACCATCGATGTAAACCTAGACGATCTGCCCCTCGCTGAAATAAACGAATTCTACTACCCGGTCACAGAGGAAGAGGTGGACATAATATTGGAGGGAGGGTTACACCCAACAGATCGAAGAAAGGTACATCTCAGTGGCAGTATAGAAAAGGCTATTGAGGCAGGTAAAACCAGAACAGAAAAACCAATAATACTTAGAATAGATGGAAAGGCAGCGAAAAAAGATAACATAAAAATATATCATGCTGGTAAAGACGTATATATAACAGATGGAATAGATCCAAAATATATATCTAGAGTGGATGAATCAAAAATCAATGAATCTGAAGAAAAAAACAAATAAAAAACCCAAAAATATTCTCTCTCTGTTTCCTATATTTTTTTAAAAATATGAACATGGGGGCTTGTAGCTCAGCTAGGCAGAGCAATCGGCTCTTAACCGATCGGTCGAGGGTTCAAATCCCTCCAAGCCCGCTATCCTACACCCATCTGTTATATACCATTTTTTCTAAGATTCTGTTTTTGATTATCTGAGGATATCTCAACACTATTGTGTGCATTCTTTATGTAACAATCAGCAGATCCAAAGTTTTCAAGGCTACTCCTTATCATTGCTTTTATAGGATAGGAATTGTTTTGTGAAACTATTTTTCCCAATTTTTTTTGTTAGATATGTTTTAAAAACCTTGTTTTGATTCAGAGATAATTCTAAAAAAAGTATTTGGGTACTGATTTGAATGGTGGGGTGTGGTTGATATTAGAAAGAAATGTCCTGAATGTGGTTCCAAAGCAGTTCGGTTATACCAAAACAGGATTGTATCTGGAAAAAGAAAATGGATCCCTGTTGCATGGTATTGTACTCAATGTAGTTATGTTTATACAGTAGCTTCTGAGACATTGATCTACCCCGTAGGAGACGAAAGATACAAAAAAGGTTTTAGAGGCAAATGTCCCAAATGTGATATGAGGCTAGTTAGAATATATAGACATAAAAACCCATTGTATGGAAGACAACAATGGATATCAACCGGTTGGTATTGTAATCGCTGTAAATATGTTTGGTTAGACAAATAAAAGAAAAGATGTTTTTTAGTTTTTGAGGACAATATAGAAGGATTATACATCCCATCCCCCTCTCTTTTTTGCTGTTTTTTCCGGGTTTGTCGAAAAATTCGACATAAAATTTAATGTTTCCCCATCCTCTTTCATATTAAAAAAGAGGGGATGGGAAGATGAGATACTACAAGAGATATGACAGAAGATGTAAACTCAACAATGT
>QMSS01000077.1 GCA_003649715.1 Thermoplasmata archaeon | reverse complement strand
GATCACATCTGCATATACCTTTACTGTCACATTCTTGTTGCCACTGGGCCACCCTTGAAACTTGGGATATGTCTCATAGAAGTCACTGTCTCTAGGTTTGCTTACATTAATCTCCATGCCATCATCTACTCTGTAGTAGACTCTAGTAACGGTTGTGTCAACATCGAATTTGATTGTTGTACCATATGTGACTACTGGACCTGGTTTTGTTTTAGCACCTGCTGGAGAAGCTAACCTAATTGTACTGTTGCTGTATGTAAAGTTTTTACTTACTACTTTTTTATGATTGTTGATATCAACAGCGGTTATAACAAAACCATATTCTCCCATGATGTTATTTGGATTATAGTATGTGTAGGATAATATGTTGTTTTCAAACATGAAATCTGGATGGGATTTGTTCCCATTGGGGTAGATCAATGTGAAGTTTATGCCTTTTTTTTCTACACCAGCATTGTCTATAATGTGAGCAACAATTTTAACTGTGCCACCTATTTCCTGCTTCTCAGGTAATGCCACAGCTGAAATGTTTGGCGGTGTGTCATCATAAAATGGTGGATTAGATAATATTATAAGCACAGTCAGCCATGTAAAAAAATAGATGGTATAGGAGGTGAACCATCCTTTTCTTCCAAAATCATCTAAATTAATCTTCAGTTTTATAAAGAGATATTTTAGCCATGATCCAGAAAACAGGCCAAATAGTAGTATGAGTTCCCATCTAAGGCTACTTTTGTTTAACAGATGCCAGAAGCCAAATGATATGAGAGCTATGATAAAACCAAATAGGAAGGAGAGAAATGTTGTTTTGATGTTTCTCCGTTCTCTCTCTAAAAATTTTTCTTCATCAAACTTTGGTATCTTAAAGTCAATTTCTTCATCTGTTTTTTCTCTACGTCTTTTTGCCATATTGTGATACCAGGAGAGCCATAAACACTCATCATTTAAAGTTTTTTCTTATTTTTCCCTCAGTTTCTTCCTTTTTTTCTCCTCAGCCTTCAATCTTTTTTTCTCAAGCTTTATTTTTTTCTTCTCCAACTTTGCCCTTATTTTTTCCTTTTCCAACTCATCCCATAGATGACCTGTATTTTCTTCTTCTATCATCGCTAGCCCTGCGCTATATCTATATGTCAATATCAACGACACCAGTATGTATATGATCAGTATGATGACAATAGAAAGGAATATGTGTTCAAAATCCGTGATCGATGGAACAAAATATCTAACTGCTAATACTATTGACAAGAATCCGAGACCAGCCCAGGCATGATGACGATATTTTTCATATTTTTTTCTATACTCTATCAAATCCTTTTTGTCCATAACAGTTTCTCTCCATTTAAGATTTCAATATCCTACAAAAACTCTTTTTTTGTAGACAACCCAATTTTTTATAGGAACTTAATGTCCCTGGGTAGTTTTTCCAAATACTTTTTGAACCCATCTGGCCAATACTCTGGTTTTAGCCCTTTTTGAGCTAAAAACACAGCAGTCCATCTCTCTAGTCCTATGCCAGAGCATCCACTCCATAACTCTTTCTTCTGTGTTTTGATGTTAAATGCCTTGACATACTTATCACCAATAATGCTTAGATTCTGGAATTCCAGCCATTCTGATTTATCTCTGTCTCCACGGTATGGTAGATATGCCTCAAAATCAATTGTACCAGTTTCCTGCTCCTCTTCCTGTTTTTCCATGTTTTTTCCAGCCTGTTGCATATACCATGGTGTGACCCATGCCATTCTCCACTCGAGATCTAATATGTTGTTAAACACATGCTTGTATCTTTCTATCAGTTTGTCTCGTAGATCAAGTAGCTGCTCCTTAGTGCCGATGTATACTGGTTCGATCCTGTGGAACTCATCTACTCTCTCTATCCCATGTCTTCCACCAGATTCATACCGATTAGATATGGCTGTTCTGTCATATACCAAAACTGGAAGTGATTTTTCAGCTATTGTTCTACCCTTGAAAAACCAGTAGATAACAGGGCATTGCGCATAGCATATACCAGCAGATGGTATGCTAAGATTATTTTTAAGCTCCTCCATGGGTACCTCCTTTGTGATCTTTGTCAGATCGATGAATCTCTGCCATTTTTCAACATCTCTGCTGCATGGCTCTGCTACATAGTAGAACTCACCAGGCATTCCTTCAAGATGACCGGTTTTCAGCCAGATGTCAAAGGGAACTATGTGTGATGAAACAACTTCTTGAAAACCAAGTGGATGCAGCACCTCGTTTAATGCAATCATCTCCATAGCACGTAGCAATGCAGCTGCCTTTGGTCCATAAAACCATTTCCCCTTGGTGGGACCCTGTTTCAGCCATCCTAGTCTTATCATCTCTTCTGTGGGATCCTTCGACCAAACAGGTTTTTTTTCCTCTGATCTCCATATAAGTCTCCAAAACTCAGTTTTTCCCTCATAATACTGCTGCTCCACCTTTTCTCTTACAAGATTAATCATGCGATCAATGTAGTTTTTCCTAACAAAATCCTCATCAACATCATGTATATACATTGTGACTAGTTTTCCATCTATCCTTACATCAGCAAATGGAATAGAAACCTTTTTCAATGGTTTTTTTTCCAACTCGAAATCTATCCTATATTTTTTTATGCCTATCTCTCTTACACCTATATGGTGTTTTCTTCCTAGCTCTCTGCTCAGCATGTTTTTTATTTGAAGTAACAGACTATGCGGCCTACTGCTAGACAATGTGGAAAAAATATGTAGATGAAGAAGGTTTTTGTCAACATCCCATTTATCTATTTTTTTCTTGTCATTAAATATCTTTTTGTTTATGTTTTGGATGACCTCATCAACATCTTTTCTGATATTGACTATGTTACTGCTGAAAGTCAGATATGCCTCTAAATCAAATTTCATGAACAAAACCCCAGTTTGGTTAATAGCAAAGGGGGAATTTAATTCTTATCAACTATTTTTTCTGCCACCGAGATACAGGCTAGATAATCGTCTAGGGTATGGATGAGGGAAGAAATAGATCCACTATTAATGATTGCTTTTAACTTAGTTCCACAGGTTTTTGATTCAACAAAATCAAAGTCATCCACCTTTATAGAACGTAGGACCATGTTTGCTTTCTTCCTATCATTATATTTGATCTCTATTCTACATTGTATTTTCATAAAAAAGATCTCCATTCATAATCTTTTTTCCATAAATTTATTTTTTTATTTGCCGACTGATTATTTCATCTGCTTTTTCTAGGAATTTCTGTTCTTTTTCGATATCTATTGTAGCTCCTGCCGCGATCTTATGTCCACCGCCATGACCACCTATTTCTGATGAAATAGTTTTCATAGCATAGCCTAGATCCAGTCCTTTTTCTACTAAAAACTGGTTCCCTCTGCATGAAACATGTATCTCATTTTTTTTACGAGATATGGAGAACAATGGTTTTTTTTCATCAAAAATATAGTTGATTGCTATCCCGCATACTATGCCACCTACTGAGGAGTTGTCGCTGTAGAAATATCGTATCGAGTTCGTCTCATTTGCACCATTTCTTTCTAGCAGCAGCAACGCTTCCAGTATTCTCTGCCTATATTTTTTTTCCACCTTTTTTGCTTCTTCAAAAGATTCTTTGTCACCCAGGCATACTGCAAGTCCAAGGCTGCGGTGCCCATCGCTTTTTCCACATGCATCTAGTAGATCTGCAAAACGTTCTAGCTCACATCCTAATCCTAGTCTATCAGACCAGTATCTCCTTCTAATAATGGTGTCTAAAATGTTTTTTTGGCAACCTTTTTTTATGAGATGGTATAGCAGAAAAGACTGTAGTCTAACCTTTTTCTCTTTTTTTATCTCATCTATACTCATGTTTTTGTCTATCCCTATTTTGTCAAGTATTTTTTCTATCTCATCCTGATTGCCTGTTATCCCTGGGTAGTACGGATCGACAGAGAAATATAGAGCATCAAAAATTGTGTCTCCGTATAGTTTGATACCTGTGTTTTCCCTTAGCATTCCTTTTCTTAATGCTCTGTCCATGATTTCCTTGTTATATCCTCTTATCCCTCCTATGTATTGTTTGTCCCCGGTAGCCCCAGCTAATGCTAATGGCGCTAGTTCCTCATTTTTTTTGTCCAATGCAGTGGCCACAGCGTAGCTCAATGTAGCACCAGATGCCTCATAGTTTCCATCGATTCCGCATAGGTTTGCATTTATCTGAAAAACTTGTTTTTTTTCTACTTCAGGTTTGATGTATTGGTGATGATCAATTATGATGGCTTTACATCCAAGTTGTTCTATGGTCTCTATCTGTCCACTTCCCATGTCAGAAAAAATGATCAACTCATTTTCTTCTCTTTTTAGTCTCTCTAAGCCTTTTGTAAATGGGTTTCTCATCAGTGTTGCATGGAAATCATATCCTAGGTTGTAGAGAGCGATACATATTATGGCTGCAGCAGTGATGCCATCAGCATCGTAATGAGAAACAACTCTTATCCTAGTAGATCTGGGTGTTGACAAAATTATTTCCGCTGCTTTCTTACTTAATTCTGTGATGTCACACGACATATTATTTGTATGCAAACCTGGGTACCTCAAAAAGTTTTTTATATCTAAAAAACAAACAGGTTCTCTGACTTTATTCAAACATTATCTTAGCTTTTTCAGCACTATATTTCCAGTTCTCCGGAAGACGTTTTTTCCTATGATAATATTTTGTCAGCCTCCATATCTTTGCCTCTATGAGCTGAAGATTTCTCTTATTCTTCAGATCTTTTTTATGTGTTTCAAGATGTTTCCTCAGACGTAACGTTTTGTTGATAAGGTTCCTCAGATCCTCTGGAATCTTTGGTCTAATATTGTTGTTTTCCAGTATCTGACTAATTTTTTTCCCAGTTGCAATCTTTACATCAGGAACAGCATACTGGTCCCGTAGGATCATTCCTATTTCACTTGTAGACTTCCCAGCTTTCGCTAATTCTATCACCCTAGCCTCTATCTCCCGGGGATTTAATGCACTCCACTCTGGATGCTTGTCTCTCATTGGATGAGTAGATCCTGATCTTCCTTTTCGTCTAGCATGTATCCGCGCCATTTCGCATTTTTTACTCCAAATTGTTTTTTCCCCATCTTTTCTAGAAGGGATAACTATGAATACTATGCCCATATATAAAATTAGGGGTTCCTTATGGGTGATGGCACCCTATAACAGAACAACCAAAAGAGGAAAAGATAGGATTTAAAAAAAATCTTTTCCCATGCTTTTTTTCTCTGTTTTTTTATTTTATTTTTTTAAACCTACGCTGTAGTTTTTTCATCACCTTTGGTAGGGTTGTATACTCCATATCCTGTAGCGGCAGGCGATGTGGCTCAAATGGTCCATGTCTTCTCATGTAGTCGGTGATATGCTGTGCCTCTAGTCTTATGCTATCAAATGCAGGGTCATCAAATAGGTCAACTGGCTGGGTAAGTTTACCATTTTTCAGCTGAAATCCAAGTGCTACTACACGTGGTGGGCCATCGAATCGTGTACACCGTGCGTTTTTAAGTGATACCGGCATCAAAGGTCCATTATGCGATCCTCTCATCCATCCTGATACGAGATATGGCAGTGAGAATCCCTCTAGAACCTCTCCAAGTGCTGGCAGACCGGATTGTGCTCTTATAACACCAACTGGATCATCTTTGCCGATATATTCCCCTGCTATTTGGTAGAGTTTTTCAGTAGATATGACAGCTACTGGCTCTTTTGCAACTAACTTAGATGTCTTTTTGGGGAATACTCTTTTTATGACAAAACGGGATTTTGCACCTATTAATGCTAGTAGATCATACATTTCCTCCGGTGTTTCCATAAAAACATGTTTATGCTCCTGTATATCCCATACTTCGAAGATAAAACCATCATGGATGGAGGGATCTATTATCAGACCAGCTGTGTTGAATGGATCAGCAAAGATTTTGAATACCGGCAAGTTGAATGCTCCTGGCTCTGTTTTATCCATCATAAAAACTATGACTGGCTCTGCTTTTCTTTCTGTAAACTCCATTTCTGCTATACCTGGTCCCATACCACGTATGTTTCCAGAAAAAGCATCAGATAGTAGATCCTGCCCTGCGCCATAGAGACCTAATTCTTTCGCTTTTTCTGTTGCCTCACAGAATGTATCCCATGCAAGACTATGTATCTCTGTGCTGTCAACACCTCGATCATGTGTCATGATGAGTTCCAGGTCATCTCCGCAGCTTGCCACATAAAAATCTTTTAGCAGACCGTTTTCTTCTGCCTCTCTCAGTTTTTTATCCGCTATCTCCTTGAGACTAGGATGTACCGCTGCATGCCCCGGCCATCCTCCAACATCTGCCTTGATGACGCTAAATGTGGTCTTCATACTATTCAAAACCCCCAAACATTTTCTTCTTGTATGGAAAAGGGGTATATGCAGGTATGTTTATAAAGAATTTGCTATAAAAAAATGTGAAACATAAACCCTCCTCTCTCATCTAATTTCCTGGTTTAGTAAAAATATAATAAATTCTCTCTACATTTACAATAAAAAAAATTTTGTGGAAACTGGAAAAGAATAAGGAAGAAGTATGATTT
>QMSS01000076.1 GCA_003649715.1 Thermoplasmata archaeon | reverse complement strand
TTAGAGAAGATACATCCAGATAAAAAACATCTTTTAACATGAACTATGCTCTATAGCATTATTTGGACAGGCATTTACACATGCGCAACATTCAACACATTCTTCTACATGATTTGCCACTGCCTTTCCATCCCTCACTTCAAATATCTCCACTGGACACGCAGTTACACATTCCCCAGATCCTGTACATTTATCGTAGTCTATTGTTATCTTAATATTCCCAGATGCAAACTCTTTTTTCATAAATTTTTCAGACCTCCCTTATTTTTGTATTTATTGACAAGATACCAGTTAACCAATAATAGTATTTTAGAGTTTCTTTTTTTCCAAAAAAAATCTGCTCTTTCAAAAGGAGATATAAGAACCCTAAGGTTAATTTAGTAAAAAGATGAATTTATAAGATAGAGAGATGATAAAAAACTGGGGAGACACTGTTTTTGAATATTGAAAATATCAATACTAAGGAATACTAGAAATATTTGTTTCTTTAGTGAAAAACTATGAACAGGGGCAGAAACACAAGTGATACGATGGACATGAGTTTTATCAAAATGTTCAAAGAGGGCCCGGATGTATCTTTACATGGATCCCCAACTGTGTCTCCTATAACCGCAGCCTTGTGAGCTGCACTTCCCTTACCACCTAGATGACCTGCTTCTATATATTTTTTGGCATTATCCCATGCACCACCTGCATTAGCAAGAAAGATTGCCAGTAAAAAACCTGAAGATATAGATCCTATTAAAAGACCACCTAGTCCAGTAACACCCAATACCATGCCGACAGCTATTGGCGACACAACTGCCATCAAACTGGGTATGATCATCTCTTTTAAAGCACGGTTTGTACTAATCCGTACACATCTTGCATAGTCTGGTTTGTTTTCTGTACTATGTAGTAGATCAAATTTTTTGAACTGGTATCTGACTTCTTCTACCATTGCATATGCCGCTTTACCTACGGCACCCATTGTTAGAGCAGTAAAAACAAATGGGAGCATAGCTCCTATGAATACCCCCGCTACAAGATATGGGTTTTGTATAGAGAGAAGCTCATTAAGTTCTATGGTTTTTCCCATCTGAGCACCTATTATCTCAGCTGATTTTATGTAGGTAAATATGAGAGCGAGCGATGTTATTGCGGCTGAGCCTATTGCAAATCCTTTCCCCATCGCAGCAGTTGTATTTCCCACTGCATCCAAAGCCTCAGCTCTTTTTCTAACCTCCTCTCCCATCCCAGCCATTTCTGCTATCCCAGCAGCATTATCTGCCACAGGGCCATAACAATCAGTTGCAAGTGACACACCTAGTATACTTAACATTCCAACTGCTGATATCGCAACGCCATAAAACTCGGCGAAATGATAAGCGACAAGCATGGCAATAACTGTTACTAAAATTGGGATAACTGTACTAATCATCCCAGTTACAAGACCCTGTATTATTGTTGTAGCTGGACCTGTCTTAGAAGCCTTTGCAATCATTTGCGCAGGTTTCTTTTTCTCAGAAGTATAATACTCAGTGTTCAGACCAATCACTATGCCTGCTATTAGTCCAGCAAGCATTGCAAAAAATGGGTTTAACGAGTGAACTGCATACCATGTTATAACACCGCCAAGTAGGGCTGTTAGTAATGTGCTTATAAAAAGAGAATTCCTTAGGGCACCATATACATTCTCTCCACGTATAAGATAGACAGATACTGTGCCGATTATAGATGCAAAGATGCCCATGCTTGCTATGAGTAAAGGTAGAATCACACCATTCTCTCCATACAAGTCACCTGCAATACCTCCAGCTATAGCACCCAGTGCCATTGTAGCGATGATAGAGTCTACATAGGATTCAAATAAATCTGCACCCATACCTGCTACGTCGCCAACATTGTCGCCAACTTGATCCGCTATAACAGCAGGATTTCTTGGATCATCCTCTGGTATACCCTTCTCTACCTTTCCAACTAGATCAGCACCAACATCAGCAGACTTTGTATAAATACCTCCACCTACTCTGGCAAAAAGAGCTATTGATGATGCACCAAAACCAAAGCCAAACAATAAACTTGTACTCTTAAACACCATATACAAGATCCAAACACCAAAAATTCCTAGTCCCACTACACACATCCCCATTACTGCACCACTTGAAAATGCAATAGAGAGACCCTTTTTCACACTATTTTTTGCTCCTTCAGCAGTCTTCGCATTTGCAAGAGTTGCAACTCGCATACCAATGTTTCCAGAAACAGCAGAAAAAACAGCTCCAAAAACAAATGCCAAAGACAGGAACCTATCAATATTTCCACCTGGTATGAATGATACTGCGAACAGTAAAAATGCTACACACACTACAAACACTACCAAAACCTTATATTCACTTTTTAGAAAAGCCATGGCACCCTCTCGAATAGCATCACTTAACTCCCTCATTTTTTCGTTACCCGAATCTTGTCTTCTAACTATGAGATAGAGATACAAGGCAAAAAGAAGTGCTGCCAATCCTCCTAGGGGTATAAAGACTAAGATTGTATCCATTTCAACTCACACACCACGCTTCGAATGGCAATATAAAAAGAGAGTATTTAATTATTATGAAAAAAACGTCAATGTTGCTCTTATACAAATACAAAGATTGAGATATTATAGCAGGATCGGAAAATGGTAACCTAAATTGCTAGCCGAATGATGACGAGTGCTGAGAAACAAGTTTTTTGTTACCAAAGATTTATCTATATGATATGTATACCAGATGGAGGACTGATACATAAATAGGACATAGGTGGGAATGTATTTGGAGAAACAATCTCTTGAACAACAAAAAATGATTTTTAAATCTAATGCTAATGTAGAGGACAAAACAAGGAAAGGAGCTGTTTTAGGCATGAATAAAGATAAAAAAACGGTTATGAAAACAATTGATGGAAACACAGCTGCAGCTCATGTAGCATATGCATTTAGTGACGTAGCAGCTATCTATCCAATCACACCATCCTCCCCTATGGGAGAGGTAGCTGACAAATGGGCTGCTTATGGTAGAAAAAATATTTTTGGTCAGGTTCTAAAGGTTGTTGAGATGCAGTCTGAGGCAGGTGCTGCTGGGGCCGTTCATGGAGCACTGAGCGCAGGAGCGTTTGCAACCACATTTACGGCCTCTCAAGGTCTACTACTTATGATTCCCAATATGTATAAGATCGCAGGAGAGCTAATGCCTACCGTGTTTCATGTCTCTGCTCGTGCTATCGCAGGACAAGCTCTTTCCATATTTGGTGACCACCAAGATGTGATGGCAGCACGTGCAACAGGCTTTGCCATGCTTGCCTCCGCATCTGTACAGGAAGTTATGGATTTAGCACTTGTTGCTCATCTCTCTACAGTAAGAGCGAGTATACCATTTCTTCACTTTTTCGATGGATTTCGAACATCTCATGAAATCCAAAAAATTGAGATTATAGACTATGAGGACATGGCATCACTGGTAGACTGGGATGCTATTAAAAGGCATAGAGAGCGCGCTCTTAACCCAGAGCATCCACATCTACGTGGGACAGCCCAGAACCCAGATATATATTTCCAGCTCACAGAAGCATCTAATAAGTACTATCAGGCAGTTCCAAGCATAGTTGAAGATGAAATGAAAAAAGTCAGTGCTCTTACAGGTAGAAGCTATCACCTGTTTGACTATGTAGGCGCCCCTGATGCTGAACGGGTTATGGTTATGATGGGTTCTGGCTGCGAGGCTGCAGAAGAAACAGTAGAATATCTCACAAAAAAAGGTGAAAAAGTTGGATTAATCAAGGTACGACTGTATCGTCCCTTCTCAGCTGAACACTTTCTTAGTACACTACCTGAGACTGTTAAAAAAATAGCTGTTTTGGATAGAACAAAAGAGGCAGCTGCTTTTGGAGAACCATTGTATCTCGATGTTTCAACTGTTATTCACAACAGTGATAGGGACATATTGGTAGTGGGGGGTAGATATGGTCTTGGTTCAAAAGAATTCACTCCAACTATGGCCAAAGCAGTTTTAGATAATCTAAAACTCAGCGAGCCTAAGAATCATTTCACCGTAGGCATATACGATGATGTAACATTTACCTCTCTGCCATTAGACGAAACACCAATTGATGCTGCTCCTGAGGGGTTGATAAGATGTAAATTCTGGGGTCTAGGATCAGATGGCACAGTTGGAGCAAATAAGGAGGCGATCAAAATCATAGGGGACAACACTAATCTCTATGTTCAGGGCTATTTCGCCTATGACTCAAAAAAATCTGGTGGACTAACAATGTCCCATCTTCGATTTGGAGAAAAACCAATACATTCCACATATCTAATTGACAAGGCAGACTATATCGCCTGCCATCAACCCTCATATGTAGATAAATATGATATTTTAGAGGGGATCCGCGAAGGAGGAACATTTGTTCTAAACTCTCCATGGAATTTGGAAGAGATGGAAAAATATTTACCCAATTCCATGAAACGAGTCATCGCACGTAAAAAGCTGAAGTTTTATAACATCGATGCTGTCAAAATCGCTGAAGAAATCGGTCTAGGTGGACGTATCAACATGGTTATGCAAACAGTGTTTTTCAAATTAGCCAATGTTATTCCAATAGAGGATGCAGTTAAGTATCTTAAAGAGGCAATAGAAAAAACATATGGTAAGAAGGGAAGAGATGTAGTAGAGATGAACTGGAGGGCTGTAGATGAGGCTTTAAAAAGAGTTGAAGAAATCAAGTATCCAGATGCCTGGGCAGATCTACCAATAGAAGAAAAAGAAGAAGAAAAAGAAGAACCTGATTTTATAAAAAAGGTTATGAGACCCATGCTGGCTCAGCAGGGAGACAAACTACCAGTTAGTGCATTTACACCAGGTGGTATCTTTCCTACAGGAACAACCAAATATGAAAAAAGAGGCATAGCTATCAACATCCCAGAGTGGAAAAAGGATGAATGTATACAATGTAACCAATGCGCATTCGTATGCCCACATGCTGCTATAAGACCTGTACTGGTAACAAAAAAAGAGGTAGAAGAGGCACCCCCTGGTTTTGAAGTCAAAAAGGCAGTTGGTAGAGGTATGGAGGACCTGTTTTTCCGGATACAAGTCTATCCCATGGATTGCGTTGGATGCGGCAACTGCGCTGACATATGTCCAGCTCCGAAGAAGGCGCTGATAATGCGGCCATTATCAACACAAAAAGATAAACAGCTTCCTCTGCAACAATATGTAGATAAACTGCCATCTCGAACTGGCGGAACAGATAGATTCACAGTCAAAGGATCACAATTCCGCAAACCACTTTTAGAGTTCTCAGGTGCATGCGCAGGATGTGGAGAAACACCATATCTAAAGCTTATAACACAATTGTTCGGCGAACGTATGATCATCGCTAATGCAACAGGATGCTCCTCTATCTGGGGTGGATCAGCACCCTCAATTCCATTTTGTGTAAACGAAGAAGGACATGGACCAGCATGGGCTAACTCCCTATTTGAAGACAATGCTGAATACGGCTTTGGTATGGCCCTAGCAATTGCTCAACGTCGCTCTAAACTAGCTGATCTCATAAAACAGGCCATTGACAAAAACCTTGTATCTGGAGAACTAAAAGATATATTCTCCATGTGGCTAGAAAACAGACATGATCCCAATAAATCCAAGGAATATGGAGACCAGATCAAATCTATGTTAGAAGAGCTAGAAGAAAAAAATAAAAGCAATGTTTTAAGAGAGATATGGGAATCACGGGATCTACTAACAAAAATATCTATATGGGCTGTTGGTGGAGACGGATGGGCCTACGACATAGGATATGGTGGTCTCGACCATGTTTTAGCATCCGGCGAGGACATAAACATCCTAGTTCTTGATACAGAAGTTTATTCTAACACAGGCGGACAAGCCTCAAAGGCTACACCTATGGGATCTGTTGTAAAATTTGCTGAATCAGGGAAAAAAACCAAGAAGAAAGATCTTGGTTTAATGGCCATGACCTACGGATACGTATATGTAGCATCAGTTGCTATGGGAGCAAACAAAAACCAACTCATCAAGGCATTAAAAGAAGCTGAGTCATACCCAGGACCATCGCTTATAATAGCCTATGCACCATGTATCAATCATGGAATAAAAGTAGGTATGGGAAAATCCCAGTATGAAGAAAAGAAAGCAGTTGAATCAGGCTACTGGACATTATACCGATATGACCCACGTCTAGCTGATGAAGGGAAAAACCCATTCCAGCTGGATTCTAAAGAGCCTGATGGGACACTACGTGACTTCCTAATGGGTGAGGTAAGATATGAATCACTAACCCGCTCTTTCCCAGAGGAAGCAGAAAAACTCCATAAAAAACTTGAAGAAGACATTATCTCCAGATACAACAGATATAAAATGATGGCAGAAAAATGAATAAATATTTCCTCATTCCTCTCTTCTTTTTTTAGAGAAATAATATGATTGTTCTGATAAAAGAGGAAATTACTCAAAAAAAACAGTGAAGGTAGAATGGTAGGTGTAATAAAAAGACAGAGAGAGAATTCTCTTTTTGGTTGAAAAAAAAAGATGGAAACATTGGAAGACCAAAAGACTAATCTTCTATCTCTTTATTTAGGTATTTTAGATGCACTCTTTGTTGAAAAGAGCAGAAGAGCTAGCTGAGATTATAAGACATTCAGAT
>QMSS01000075.1 GCA_003649715.1 Thermoplasmata archaeon | reverse complement strand
TCATATGACATTCAATGATAAATTCCCCTATACTAGCCAAGAAGGGAATTATCATCCAAAATGAATATGAACGTTTCTTGTATGTATTACGTGAGGTGATTTTATGCTAAAGTTAACAGCACCAATAAATAATACAATATTTATATATGATGATAGTGTGAGTATGTGAGTAAGATAAGTGAGAGTGATGATATAAAGACGTATATAAAAGGTGTGAAACAAGTTCAAGAATCATATAATTACAATTTTGCCATTTCCTTTGGCTTTTTGTAAGCTTCTTTTTTCTGGGGATTGTCTGTATTATGGGATGAATGTGGGGAAAAAGTTGATTACATAAAATTTTATTTAATTCTTGTCGGATGGAGTATATGTGTGTCTTGTAGTTTCTTGATATGGGAGATGCAGGGGTAGCCAAGCCTGGCCAACGGCGACAGACTCAAGATCTGTTCCTGTAGAGGTTCAGGAGTTCAAATCTCCTCCCCTGCACATTTTTTTTCTTACATTCATGGAAACTATTCTTTTTTTGTTTTTTTAGTGGAAAATATTAATTTACCTCTCTACAGTTTTTTTGTTGTGTTTATGTTGTCTGAAAAAGTGGATTATGATTTGATTTTGGTGAGGTATGGAGAGTTGTCTCTTAAGAGTAGATATGTTAGGAGATATTTTGAGAATATGTTAGTTAGAAATATCAAAAATGTTTTTAGGCGGCATGGTTTGAGCTGTAGGGTTGAGAGGGAATGGGGTAGGATATATGTTTTTACAGATAATGTTTCTAGTGGTGTAGATCTTTTGAGACGAGTTTTTGGTGTGGTGTCTGTTAGTCCTGCGTTTAGGACGGTATCTAGCATGGATTCTGTTTCTAAGCTGGCTGTTGGTGTTTCAAAAAAGTTTTTATGTGGTGATATGAGTTTTGCTGTGCGTGTTACAAGAACTGGTTGTCATGTTTTTACGAGTCGGGATGTGGCTGTGAGGGTTGGACGGGATGTGGCTGCGGTTACTGGTGCCAGGGTGGATCTTGATAGACCTGATTTTGAGTTGTTTATAGAGGTTAGAGATGATGTTTCTTTTCTTTTTACTGAAAAAATAGTGTGCGTGGGTGGTTTGCCGGTTGGTACTCAGGGTAGGGTGTTGGTGTTGGTTGATAGTTTTTATTCGATTTTAGCGGCTTGGTATATGATGCGTAGGGGATGTGATGTGGTGTTTGTGGTTGTTGACGACAGTTTTTTGTCTTGTTTGGATTCTTTTCTGTCAAAATGGAATATGGAATCTAAGATAATATCTGCTAATGTTTCTTGTAGGGTGGATTTGTATAGTATGTTGGATAGGTTTTTTTTGGATGAGGGGTGTGATGCTATTGTGACAGGGTATTCCATGTATATGCATTCGGATGATGTTTTGTCATCTATTATGTTGTTGAAGAAACATGTTGGTCATCTGTTTTTGCATCCATTGATTTGTTTTGATAGAGAGATGATGGATCAGAAGCTTAGGGAGATAGGGGTTTTGGTATGAATATTGTTGTTCTTGGTGCAGGTGCAATCGGCTCGTTTTTTGGGGCTTTGTTGTCTATAGATAACAATGTGGTTCTGGTAGGTAGACCATTGCATGTAGATGCTATAAAAAAACATGGGCTTAGGATTGTGGGTAGGACAAATGTTAATGTAAGACCTCATGCTGTTTGTTCTGTATCTGAGATTCCCTTTATGCCTGATATGCTTATGGTTACTGTTAAATCATATGATACGGAGTCTGCTGTTAGGTCTGCTAAATCGGTTATCGGTGAGGATACACTTGTTTTGTCTCTGCAGAATGGGTTGGATAATGTTGACAAAATAGTGAGGATAGTTGGTTGTGATAAGGTGATTGCAGGTGTTACTACATATGGTGCAATATTTTCTAGACCTGGTGTTATTAGGCATACTGGAGTAGGGTTGACGGTTTTAGGTGAGTTGAGTAGGAGAGAATCAGGGCGTATAAAACATGTTGTCTATGTTTTCAATCGCGCTGGTATTAGGACGAGGATTAGTATGGATATCTGGAGGGAGATATGGTCTAAGGTTATAATAAATTCTAGTATAAATCCAGTTACTGCTTTTTTTCAATGTAAAAATGGTTATCTACTAAAAAATCCTGTGTTGAGGAATATTGTTGGTCGGATATGTAGGGAGTCTACATTGGTTGCTCAGGCTGAGGGCATGGATTTGTCATATAATGGTATGCTACATAGGACAATACGGGTTATAAGAGATACTGCTGAGAATTATTCATCTATGCTTCAGAGTCTTAGGCGTGGTGGTAGGACAGAGATTGATTCTATAAATGGTAGGATAGTTGAGATTGGAAAGAAACATGGTGTAGATACTTCTGTCAATGAGATATTGGTTTTTCTGATTAAGGAGATGGAATCAAAAAATGTGTTAAGATAGTATAACAGTTGGATATAATGGGGGTTATGTTTCTCTTTTTTTACTCTTTTTACTGCTAGGGTGAGAGCATACCAGGGTAGAGTATTTTAATAAATTGCTATAATCTGATTGATTTTATATTTTATCTGTTTTGACTAATTTTTTTATAAACATGTTTTTCCAGGTGTTTTTGGGAAGAGGGAGGTTTCTTCTATCCTTTTTAACCCGCATATGAATCTGGTTAGTCTTTCTATGCCGATGCCGAAACCTGCAGATGGTGGTAGTCCATGTTTAGCGATTTGTAGGTATTCTTGGAAATCAGATAATCTCTGTCCCTTCTTTTTGATATGTTCTTTGATTTTTTCATACTGATATTCTCTTTCTCCTCCTGATAATGCTTCACCGTATCCCTCGGGGTATAGTAGATCCATGTCTCTTAGATAGCCTGGTTTTTTTGGGTCTTCGCGGTCATAAAACTCTCTGTGTTGAAGTGGTATGTCTGTTATCCAGATAGGATGCTTGTTTTTTTGTGAAATCTTTGTTTCAAATTCTTTGCCATATTTCGTGTAGGCATCATCGTATTTGATTCTTTTAAATGGTTTTTTTGGCACCTGTAGTTTTTTTCTTCCTAGAAGGGTTAGTTCATCTCTACATTTGTTGTTTACTATTTTTATTACACGTGTTATTAGCGTTTCACATAGCTTTATCATGCCTTCTCTTGTTGCCTCTCTTGCTTCTACGTCTAGCTGTGTGAATTCAAATAGATGTCTACCTGTTTTTCTTCGATTCACAGGTTCAATGCGTATGTTGGGTGAGAATACAAAGATTTTTTCTAGATACCGCATAGCTATTTGTTTATGGAAGATCATGCTTTGCATCAACCTATATGTTTTTCCATAGCATTTTATGTCTGCGGGTGCTGTGGGGTGGTTCAATGGATCTGTTATAGGTGATAGTATAACTGGTGAGATCTCGATAAAGTCCTTGGATTTTAGGTAGTCGGCCATTGTTTTTTTTATCTCACTCTGCACTCTTAGTATAGCCTCTAATCTTTTAGCATCGTGTTGATACATATGCATGTATATATGTCTACCAAGATAGGTATATAAACATTTTTCATAATTTTCCGTCATAAATCCGAAAAAAAGTAAAATATAAATAAAAAGATAGACATATTGTCAGTCAATGTTTGATGAGAAAGACAAAATTATACTGCAGGAATTAAAGAAAAATTCTAGGCGACCCACAAAAAACATAGCAACAGACATTGGAATACCACGTGTAACAGTTCATGATAGAATACAAAAAATGATAAAAAATGGTGTTATAAAAAAATTTACAGCTATACCCAACTATAAGAAAATAGGATTTCCAACTATGGTATTCATACTCGTTTCATTCCTATCCAACCCTAATGTATCACAGAGAGAGCTTGCAAAACGTATAGCAAAGCTACCAGGTGTATACGAAGTACACATCATATCCGGTGAATATGATTTACTTCTTAAAGTAAGAGGAAAATCACTGGAGGAAATAGGGAAACTGGTCATAGACAGACTCCGGCAGCTAAAAGGCGTAGGACGCACGTTAACATGTGCATGTTTCGAAACAGTAAAAGAAGAAACATAGGAGAGCATATTATATGCACTATGCACAAAAAAGCATCTGATCAGCTAAATCAAAAAAAGGAATCCTACCAGCTAACCCACATCTAACTAAAAAAACCTGCTGGCTAAAAAATAACAAAAATATGGTAGGAGAAGTTAAAAGTACAACTAACAAGGAAGGTATGTTAGTAAGGTGATATTCGACATGAAAGTGTTTGTAACCAGAGAGATTCCTAAACCAGGACTGGATCTGCTAAGGAAAGAATTTGAAGTTGAAATCAACCCATATGACAGGATTCTAACAAAAAAAGAGATAATACAGGGGCTAAAAGATAAAGATGGGCTACTATGTCTGCTAACAGACAAAATAGACAGAGAAATCATATATTCAGAGCCAAAGCTGAAAATGATAGCCAACTACGCTGTAGGATACGACAACATAGACATAAACGCAGCAACCGAAAGAGGCATACCAGTGAGCAACACACCAGATGTTTTAACAGACACAACTGCAGAAATGGCATGGGCCCTACTTTTTGCCGTAGCACGACGCATTGTAGAAGGAGACAGCTTCACCAGATCAGGCAAATTCAAGGGGTGGAGCCCAATGCTAATGCTGGGACAAGACATATCACATAAAACACTTGGAATAATAGGAGTAGGCAGAATAGGCACAGCATTTGCTCTAAAAAGCAAAGGATTCAACATGAACATTCTATATACCAGTAACAAAAACAACAGAATTTTGGAACAAGAAATGGAAGCAAAAAAAGTAAAGCTGGAAGAACTACTCAAAAGATCAGACTTTATATCCATACATGTTCCATTAACTACATCAACCTATCATCTCATTGGCAAAAGGGAGCTCAGGATGATGAAAAAAAATGCTATACTCATAAACACTGCACGTGGACCAGTTATTGATGAAAAAGCACTAATCAAAGCATTAAAAGAAAAATGGATATTTGGAGCAGGGCTCGACGTATATGAACATGAACCATCCATAAGCAACGAACTTAAAAAACTTGACAATGTAGTTCTTCAACCGCACTCTGCATCTGCATCCTATGAGACACGTAAAAAAATGGCGATAATAGCTGCTGAAAACATGATCGCAGGACTAAAAGGAGAGATTCCACCTAACTGTATAAACAAAGAAGTATTTAAAAAATCAAAAAAATCCCATAAAAATAATAAAAAATTTCAGAAATTTTTCTGTTAAAACACCAGACTCTAGCCTCGGAACACAAAAAAACAGCATATCATAATTATGCATATTACTCTAAAAAACTAAAAAATGGGGGGGGCAGCTTAAGAGGGATAGTAAGGGCGGCTATAGTGTAAAGATCCAGATTTCTGGCTCAGTTGGTAGATCATCTTTTTCTATTTCTATTTCGTTTCCCACTCGCAGAACCTTGAGTTTGTTTTTTTCTAGAAATGGTTCAATGCCTGCTATGGGTAGTGATAGTCCCCCGATTTTGTAATGCATTGGGATAGTAATGCAGGGTTTTATTTTGTCTATTACTTTCCATGCTGTGTCTGCGTCGATGGTAAATGTCCCACCTATTGGTATGAAGAGTATGTCTATTTTTCCTATCTCCTGTATGATGTCTTCGTCGAGTTCGTGTCCTAGGTCTCCGAGATGGCAGAATGTTATGTCGTCGATGATGAATTTATAGATGATGTTTTCTCCTCTTTTTTCTCCATGTGACTCATCATGGAATGATTTGTATCCCTGTATGGAGATGTTTGAGATGTTTCTTTTTTTTTCATCTGTTATGACTGTGGATTTCTCTTTTTCTACAGATTTTACGCTGTTGTGGTCGTAGTGGTCATGTGATACCAGTATTATGTCTCCTGTTACGTTTGGTGCTGGTATGCCTATTGATTTTCCGTCATGTGGGTCTGTTACAAGTGTTGTTTCATTTGTTATTTCAAAACATGCATGTCCATGCCAGCGTATTTTCAACAAGACACGTTACACCTCCTCCCCCAAGAAGACTTTTTGGGGTTTTTTTATTCTTTTTTTTGTAAAATCAAATTCATCTCTTCTTTTGTTTTAATATATACAGTTTTTTTTAGAATGTTTTTTGGGGGGATGATATGAATGGTGTGATTGTTATAAATAGATTATGGCCGTAGTCTTCCGAATTTGATGTAGTCTATCTTGTTTTCGTCTACTCTTGCGAACATGATTTCTTTGTTGACAGAATGTGCGAGTCTTACTGCTCTGCTTATCTCTGCAAATATGCTGGTGTGTCCTTTTTTTACTACATGTATTAGGTAGCCAGCATGTGTTTTGTTTGGGTGGTCTGTGTAGGCGCGGAAGTGGGTGCCGAATTTGAATCCTGTTTTTACTATTAGACCGTGTTTTTTTAGGTCATTAAAAACGGTTAGTCTTTGTTTGATGTCAGGCTGGAGTGTTTCTGCATACTTTTTTGTTTCTTTTTTGGAGAGTTTTTTGTTGTTGATGTTTTGTATGGTGATTATGTTTTTTTCTAGTAGATGTATTGCTTCTACTAGTGATAGTTGTAGTCCTTCTCCGAAGTTTTTTCCGAAGAATTCTTTTTCAGCTAGGAGTTTAGCTGTTTTTTTATCGAAGATTATTACCCTGTTTTTTAGCAGTATTCCTTTTGTTTTGGGGTATGTGTGTTCTTTTATTTTTCCTTTGAGGTTTTTTTCTAATGTGAGGTTGTAGTATGTGAT
>QMSS01000074.1 GCA_003649715.1 Thermoplasmata archaeon | reverse complement strand
TTAATCATATCTCCTGTTATATCTGAAGGTCTTGATTCAAATAGTAAGTTTACATCCACTTCTTTTGAACATTCGTCTACTGCTTTATCTACAAATTTTTTAAATTCATTCCACTTATCCATCTTTTTCCCCCTACATTATTTTTTCCTTCAATCTCTCTGCTAATTTGTATAGTGTATCTTCCTCTTTCTTTTTACCCAGATGGTGCATAACCTCTGATGCTGTATATAAACCATCTATGTTGCCCTTATAGCAGACTAAAACCGAGGGATACATTCCTCTTTTTGTATCTTCTGCACAACTCCTTATAACATCATTCTTGACTAAATTTACTAAGTCGTTTGGAAGCATGCTATATAATAGTTGTTTAGTTTATTATTTTTTTCTGGAGTTTTAGCCAAAAGGTTAAAAAACTCCAAAGGTATATCTTTCTCCATGATTGGAAAGAAGGAGGTTGTTGAGGAGATAATTAGAGTAGACAAACTTGATAGGGCAACCTGTGAAGCCCTGCGAGGAACAATGGATGAAGAAGGAAAATGTCTGATAAGATACCAAGAAAATCCAGCAGACCCAGATACTCTACTGATAAAAGCAATAAAATACAGACAAAGGTCTCCACCATCTTTAGAATAGGAGGGAAAGACATTAGAAGGATAATCTTTGCTGTTCTACTAATTTCATTCATTTCGACAAATGCCCTTGCCCAGATTACGGTCACTCCTGATACTGTGACATATAATCAGCAACAGGGATATGAAACCAAAACCTTTACCATTCACAATCCTACAAATGCTTCAGTTACAGTAAATATTACTCTATCTCCCTCTTTGTCCCCCTATGTGATTGTACTAACACATCAATTAACAATCTCTGCCAATTCATCAGAACAGTTTACAGCAGTATTCATCCTAAATGCCTCTTACAACGGAAATATCACTTTAACTTATGAAAATAACACAATACCAATTAATGTAACTGTCTTACCAGTAACCCCACCACCAGAGACAAATATAACCATAATCCCCTCACCGCCAAGAGCAGGAAAGAACATGCTAATAAAGATGCCAGAACCTATTAAGAAGAGAGGATACATCATTACAGATGCCGGTAATGTTTATCTCGTAGCTGTTGAGGATGGCTTGGGTCTGGTGACACTTGCAGATAACGATTATGGCACTGCCACTCTTGTAATTGGAAATGAGACCATATCATTCGAGATAGCATCATCTTTCAGACAGTTGATACTTGAGTGTGATACGACAATTACCATTGGAGATAGATTACCAGTAACAGTATATGCTGATACAACCCCAGTAATGGCAACAGTATCCTTAATCTCTCCAGATGGGAATAATGAAACAAGGATTGTGAATGGAACTGCAACCTTTGATTTGGATAAGGTTGGAACGTGGAACATATCTGCAACATTCCAAAACATGCATGCTTATCAGACAGTGAAGGTAAAACCAAAACCACTAACTCTTTCAATACCAAGTGAAGTTGAGGTCAATGAACCAGTTACAATTTCAATAGGTAGACCAGCAGAGGTTACAATCAGCAAAGATGAAGTAACTTGGTCATATTCAACAGGTGGAACTGTAACGTTCACGCCACCTTGGAGAGGAACATACGCTGTTACCGTAACAACAGATGATGGCGAGGAAGGAACCGCATCTTTCACAGCAAAGGAGAAGCCAACTCTTGTTATCACTGATGAGAACGGATTACCCGCAAATTCTGTTGAAGCAGGTAGTAATGTGATTATTAAAACCATCAATAGTGCTGGTTTGATTATTCCAAGTAATAGCAATATAGATGTATATAAAGATGGCACTTATTTCACTACTATTTCCCTTCAGGGTGGAACAGCGGTTTATACAATAAAGGAGGCAACGAGTTATAGATTTACACTATCCGATAACCCTGATGCAACTGCTCAAATCCTTGTAAAATCCCAATCTATTGATTTGACGTACATATTGGTTGTGGCTTTGGTTGGAATTGCTGTAATATCGGTAGCAATTTTATACAAAAAAGGATTGATACACATCCCTGAGTTGAACCTTCCAACGTTTGGCGGTAATAAGTACAATGACCTATTCTAGATAGCAAAACACGTCTACCAGTATACCATTTCTTTCAATACAATCCCTTTCTAGGTTAGAACAGACATTAATTTCCACGATTTTCAATCCATTTTGTGGTATATATACCTTTTTTGCTTTTTCTCCATTTTCTACACTTTCTCCATTTTTATAAACAACTTTTAAATAATATTTTTGTATTATGATTACTAGGTGAAGAGAAAATGGCAGGAATTAGGATTTCTGAAGCAGGAAAGGCAATAATATATCCAAGTGTGCCATGGGCTCACAGACCATTTAGCCTGAAGAGAGAGAGTTTTCCACAAGGAGCAGTACCAGAACATTTAAGACCTTACCTCTTTAAGAAAGGTGGGATTCCAGCACAGTGTGCTAGTGAGACCGTTGGTCTTAAAGGTGCTGCAAGAGTTACTGCGATGAATGCGTGTGTTTCTAATAAGAAAGGGCACTAAGTTTAACCCAACTCCTCTTTCTTCTTTTCTTTTTTGGGTGTGTCTGTGGCTGTAGATGAAAAGGTTTTCATAAGAGCATGTAAGGAAATTGGTGGAGAACCTTATATTTTAGAGGATAGGATGGAATGTGAAGATTCAGAACAAACAAGACAATTACTTTATGATAAAAAACATAACACTTTTTCTGATATGAGATGGACTATGAGAGGTAAAGTTGCTATGTATATGGTTAAAGATGTGGATACTATATTGGCAGATGATGATACGATGATTGTAAAGAGTGGTGACCTTTCTTTGTTGTATGGAAAAGTGTTTGATTTAGTTTCGTTTATTCGTAAATAATCTATTTATCGGTATATTTGTTATCCGATTTTAGTCTGATTAAATGTTCTATTTTTATATCACAACTTCCTTCTTTACTGACTTTACCAAACATCTCGCTACAGTTGTTACTACTCCTATAGAACTTTAGAGGTATGCGACAGTAATCCCCGTCGATATCTCCGCCCAATAGTTTACATATCCTAACTTCTTCGGAGTTTTGTTCTTCTTTTTTCTGTTCCATAATAAACTCTCCACCCTATATCTCTTCTGAGTAATATCTCTAACATATTCTTAAGTTTTTCAATTGATAGGGACTTTAGGTATTCAATGTATTGTGGTGTTATCTTAAAGTAAGTTAATTTTAATATTTCTTCAATAATTTTTCTTTTTTCAAAATCTACGTTAGCCAGAGGGTCTTTTTCTTTCTCTTCTTCTTTTCTTTTCTCTCTCAGTTTTTTCTCTGCTTCCAAGATTTCCTTCATCAATTCGTCTTTATCCATTTCTCTCCCCACCAAATATATTTTGAAAGAATTTCTATTTTTCTATCTCTCCAACCCTTTTTCTCAGCATCCTGTCTTTGAATACTATTGCCTCTTCAATGTGTTTTGCGGTAATGCTTGATTTCTCAAGTTTTGCCATAGTGTGTGCAATTCTTAAAACAGATAACTCAAGGTTTCTGTATGAAATACCATCTATTGCTGTTTTTGTTAATAGTATATATTTCTTTAACATGTTTACTACAATAGCAACATCACTTTCTTCTATGTATGGCTCATAATCCTTTATCCATTTTAGATATTCCTTTAGGATGTTTACACCAGTTATTCCCTCCTCACCAAAGAAATTCTTTACAATTGTCTCAATTCCATTCACTCTCTTTTCTCTTGGCATGGTTTTAACTTGGAATATAAAATCAAACCTATCCATCAAAGGTTTACTGATTTTCCTTATATCATTTGCACTTGCTAACACCCTTACTTCCGCATTGTATCTATTTCTTACTCTTCCCTTTACAATAGTATAGGCACCCTCTTCCATCGCTTGGAGTAAACCCGATTGGTCTTTCACACTCATCTTATCGACTTCATCCAACAATACAATTTGTCCATCATAATCTGCCAACAATCCTTTTGTATTTGCTGAAGCATTCCCAACCAATCCAACTTTTGAAGTATGCTCTGCATTTACCAATACCCCACCGAGATTTTCCTGTATCCATAGCATGACCTCGCTTTTCCCTAACCCGGCTCCTCCCCACAAGAGAGTATGTAATCTCATCCTCTGTGCCTTATCTCCCTGTGTGGCTAACATTAACAGTATTGCTTTTCTTATATCTGCCCATTCGTCTCCTACCAGATGTGGTGCTATGAATTGTGATAAGAAATCTAAAGGTTTGTTTCCTTTCAATTTCTCAAATAGTTCTTGTATCTCTTGCATTTTCCTCACCTGTTTGGAGGGTAACGGGTAAAAAAGCCCAGGTTTAGGGGAGGGATGGGATGCAATTTTTCCCGTTACCTATCTCCCATATATCTATATATCCCATAGAGCCAATCTGCTTTTTCTCTCCTAATTTTTTCAGCATAGTTGTATAATCGTAGAAAATCTGTAAAAGAACCTGTATATTTTTCCAACCATGCTCTCCATCCTGCTCTGGTTTTTGAATAAATGAGTATATCTTCTAAATTTCTCATGCCTGTTTTTTTAAGTAATTTTTGAATGTATTTGGGTATCGCTTCCATTAACTCCCTCCATAACAACACTCATAACTTCACCTCAAAATATTTTAATATCCCTATGATTTTTTTCCTTATCTCTAATTTTTCTTCATCATCTTTATATTGATATACTCGCAATGTCCCTGCCAACTCTCCCAAGATTTTTCCTATCGCATTCAGCATCACTCTTTCCTCAATCTCAAGTTTGAAATATATGTCGTTCTCTCTCAACTTCTCTGCAATTTTTTCGAGATTGTAAATCTCTTCTTTTATTTCTTTACTCCACATATCAAACTCTAAAGACCTAATTTTTTTAACTTTCTATCTATCTCTGGCTTCATTTCATCTGGTAAACTGTCCCAATACTCCATTAAAATATAAAAACCATCTTTATATTTTAGTTGGTTTATCAAACCCTCCTCTTCTAATTTTTGAACAAGTCCCACTGCGAATATATCTGCTTCTTTGTCACCGTATGTTTCTATCACACTTGCTTTTATAATTTCTATTGCTCTCTTCATTTAAATCCTCCCAAATATCTTCTCAAATTCATTCCCTGTAAACTCCAAAGCACCTTTATGATATGCCTCAAGCATGTTTATTGCTTTTCTCAAATCTCCATGTGACTTCTCTGCTATCTCCTCAAGTATATCATTACTAACGTCAACGTTCTCCCTATCTGCAATAAATCCTAACCTGCTCATTATATCTGGCTTCTTTAAAGGCATAAACTCAAAAGTAATTGCCCTGCTTCTTATTGCATCTATAATATTGCTATCATCATTACAACTAAAGATTATCTTCGCATTTTTTTCATATAATTCCATAGGGGAACGTAAGGCAAATAGACTTTCCTTTGTCATACTATCTGTTTCATCCAAGAATATTATCTTATATATACCAAATAAAGGTTTGTATCGCATTGCAGGAATTATCTTTTCTCGTATGAAGTTTAAAGTCCTGTCATCTGAAGCGTTATACATCAACAATTCAACATCCAATTCATTTGCTAAAATCTTTGCCATTGTTGTCTTTCCTGTGCCACTTTTACCATGAAAGATTAGATGGTTTATTTCCCCACCATTGTTTATAACGTTCTGTGCATATCTTACTACCTTATCCTGACCAACAAATTCCAATAATCTCTTTGGTCTATACTTTTCTACCCATGTCATATTCTACCTCCCTTCTAAAAACTCTTCAAATATCGTTTTCAAACTATCCCAATACAACTGTTCAAGATAATCATTTGCGAGTTTATCTGCAATATACTGCATTTCCCCTTCATCAAGTTCGTCTATAACTTCAAGTGCTTTCTTATTGTCTTTAAACAATTTCCTTAAGTCATCCTTATGTAACCTTGTTATTACAAAGAAATCTTCTTTCATCTATTCCTCCGTTATTCTTGGTGCAATTAGATAATAGGTATTCTTATCAGCATACTCTATCTTAATTGGTTTATCCACACCAAACCAGATATTCACAACATCTCCTTTCATTACTATCGCATTTTGCAGGTAGTCAATAGAATATGCCCCTTTCCCCTTTGCATCTGTAAGAAGTTTCACTTTTCCAATCTCTTCTCTCATTTGTATTATATCGTTTTCAGATATAGCATATACTTTGTCTCCCTCAACTAAAAATTTGAGATTATCTGTGTATAATGCTGAAGTATCAATCAACTCCTTTAGTTTATCTCTCTCTATACTAAATTCAAAATCATAGGTTAATTTCGGTATCTTCTTTTTCTCCTTATTTGCCTCTATCTCATTTATCCTTATTTTATCGTTTATGGTTATGCCAATATCATCTATATTCAATTCTATGAATGGGTCTCTGAGTTTCTTTAAAACATTTACAAACAGTTCAAGATTTATCGCAAAATCCCTGTTGTCAATATCATAAATTTCCCAATCTTGTGCGGGTATCGTTGTGTTTATCATCATTACATGTGCTGGGTCTACTTCAACGATATTCAACCCTTCCTTGCCAAATCGGAGTATGGGTTCATCCCATATCTTTAGAACAGCCCTCAATCTTTCCAAAAATTCTTTTTTAGATATTTTACATTTCATAACTCCACCTCACATGCTAAATCTGAAAGATAATTATTGATGTGTGTTACTATTCCTTCAAAATCGTTTATTTCTCTTAAATCATCTAAAATATCAAAGTCCTCACAATCTTCTATTCTAAAGAACAATCCTACTGCATCTTTATGTTCCTTAAACCAATTCTGTAATATCTCTTTTTGCTTTTTTGTTAATCCTCTCAT
>QMSS01000073.1 GCA_003649715.1 Thermoplasmata archaeon | reverse complement strand
ATGTATCATGAAGCAAGGTTGAAATTCTGGGTTTATCAGCAGTTAAAAGATATAGCGTAAGATTTCGACTCGATGATATCAGCGTGAGCTATGTGGCTTTTTTGGAATCATGCCACAAAGCAAGAAAATAGAAAACTATAAAAAACCAAAAGGTATACAATATAATGTATATTTAAATTTTTGATATACAATATATTGTATCTAATGTGGTGTTTTGGAGTGAGATGCCCATACTGTAATCATGAAGAAACAAAGGTCACAGACTCACGTGACACAGGACGATACACAATTCGAAGAAGAAGAGAGTGTCTAAAATGCAACAGACGATTCACAACATATGAATACATCGAAATGATGCCTCTCTACGTTATAAAAAAAGATGGAAGAAGAGAAAGATTTGACAGAAACAAAATAAAAAATGGTATAATGAAGGCATTGGAAAAAAGACCCATTGGACAAGACAAGATAGAGGAGATGCTGGACTGCATCGAAGAAAAGATAAGGAGAGATGGCAGGGAGGAGATTGAAAGCTCAACTATCGGGGAATATGTCATGGACATCCTAAAAGAAACAGATCAGGTTGCCTACATAAGATTCGCATCAGTCTATAGATCATTTGCTGATGTCACCTCTTTTGAAAAAGAGGTTAGAAATCTAACTGCTGAGCAAAAAAAATAAGAAAAAAATGGGAGGAAAAAGGAGGATATGATACGCAAGATCATAAAAAGAGATGGAAAAATTGTTGACTTCAACCCAGTGAAGATAACAAATGCAATCTGGCAGGCTGCACAGGCAGTCGGCGGCAAAGATAGAAAAAAAGCTGAAGAACTCACAGACAAAGTAATAGAATATCTTGAAAAGAATATCAAACGCGGTGAAATACCTACAGTAGAACAAGTACAGGATGCTGTAGAAAAAATACTCATAGAAGAGGGACATGCGAAGACTGCAAAGGCCTACATACTATACAGAAAACAGCATCAGGATATACGTGAGATAGGAGGGCTTCTTAAAGACATAGATGTAGTTGACGGATATCTAAGCATGATGGACTGGAAGGTAAAGGAAAACAGCAACATGAGCTACTCACTTCAGGGACTAAATGTTTATGCCACTGAAAACATCATATCACACTACTGGCTTAACAAGATTTATCCACCTGAGATAGGAGAGTCACATAGCAAAGGATTTTTCCACATACATGATCTGGGAACACTAGGAGCATATTGTGTGGGATGGGATTTAAAGGATCTACTTCTACTAGGATTCCGTGGTGTACCGGGAAAGATTGAGAGTAGGCCTGCAAAACATTTCAGTACAGCTCTTATGCAGATCGTAAACTACTTATATACCCTGCAGGGGGAGGCGGCAGGTGCCCAGGCATTATCAAACTTCGACACACTACTAGCACCATTTATAAGACAGGACAAGCTAGACTATAAGGCGGTCAAGCAGGAGATGCAAAAGTTTCTGTTTAACATGAATGTACCTACAAGAGTAGGATTCCAAAGTCCATTTACAAACATTACATTAGATCTAACAGTGCCAAACTATCTAGCCGAAGAACCTGTTATAATAGGCGGAGAACTCATGGATAGCAACTATAGCGACTACTCAGATGAGATACAGATGATCAACCAAGCATTTGCAGAGGTCATGTATGAAGGAGATGCCAGGGGAAGACCATTCACATTCCCAATACCAACATACAACATCACCAAGGACTTCAAATGGGACAACAATGGACTAGATCCTATTTGGAATATGACAGCAAAATATGGTATACCATATTTCTCAAATTTCATCAACAGCGACATGAAACCAGATGATGCACGAAGTATGTGCTGCAGACTACGACTAGATAACAGAGAACTACGGAAACGTGGAGGAGGGCTATTCGGCGCAAACCCCAAAACAGGATCTATAGGAGTAGTGACAATAAACATGCCAAGAATAGGATACCTAGCAAAGGATGACGATGACTTCTTCGAAAGACTAGACCGGCTGATGGTACTAGCAAAACAAAGTCTTGAAATCAAAAGAGAGGTAATAGAAAACCTAACCACCAGTGGTTTACATCCATACTCAAGATTCTACCTACAAGAAATAAAGAAAACCTTTGGTGAATACTGGAAAAACCATTTTTCCACAATAGGACTCATAGGAATGAATGATGCACTCCTAAACTTCATGAACAAAAGCATAGGAGACAAAGAAGGTGTGCAGTTCGCAGAAAAAGTCCTCAACTACATGCGAAACAGAATAGCCGATTTCCAAGAAGAAACAGGAAACATATACAACCTAGAAGCAACACCAGCAGAAGGAGCCAGTTATCGACTCGCTAAAATCGACAAAGCAGAATACCCTGACATCAAAATATACAACCAAGAAAAATACTCAAACAACGGTGGCAGAAACATAGAACCATACTACACCAACTCCACACAATTGCCAGTGGGATACACCACAGACATCTTCGAAGCACTAGAACTACAAGACCCACTACAAACCAAATACACCGGAGGCACAGTAATGCACATCTTCTTAGGAGAACAGCCAGACCCAGAGTCAGTAAAAAAATTAGTCCAAAAAGTCGCAGAAAACTACTCACTACCCTATTATACCATAACACCAACATTCAGCATCTGCCCAACACATGGATACATACCAGGAGAATACCAACTATGCCCCACATGCAAAACAGAATGCGAAGTATACTCCCGAGTAGTAGGATACCTACGACCAGTAGGCCAATGGAACAGAGGAAAACAGCAAGAATTCAATGACAGAAAAACATTTGATCTAATAACAGAAAAAAAAGTTGTTGCCAGATGAAAATCGGAGCAATACAAAAAACATCACTACTCGACTACCCCGGTCTTATCAGCGCAATAATTTGGACCATCGGATGTAACCTACGATGTCCCTTCTGCTACAACAAACAACTAGTACTAGAAGAGACAGAAGAAATACCAGAAAAAGAGATACTACATTTCTTAGAAAAGAGGAAAAAAATGCTAGAAGGACTAGTAATAACAGGTGGAGAACCACTACTACAAAAAGACATAGCAGAATTCACAGAAAAAATAAAAAAACTTGGATATCTCATAAAAATTGACACAAACGGAACATATCCAGAAAAACTCAAAGAATTAATAGACAAAAAACTCGTCGACTACATAGCAATGGACATAAAAGCACCAAAAAACAAATACAGCCAACTAACAGGCACAAAAACCAACACATCCCTAATAGAAAAATCCATTGAAATCATAAAAAAACATGCACCCAACTACGAATTCAAAACAACATTCATACCACAATTACTAAAAAAAGAAGACATAATAGAAATCGCAAAATGGATACAAGGAGCAAAAAAATACTACCTACAACAATTCAAAACCAACACATCACTACTATCACCAAAAATGGAAAAAACAACACCCTACACCAAAGAATACCTAATAGAAACATTAGAAGCAATAAAACCCTACTTCAAAGAATGCCACATAAGAGGAATCTAACCAAAATACGGGCCATCACCAGCAGCTAAAACAACAAAAAACTTTGGGTCCTTCTAAAAAAAGCTATTTCAAAAAACCTGTTTATGAGAGAAAAAACCATACAAAATCAAGACATCAGCCTAGCTAGAAAAACGCTTCTAGAAACAAAATGCTCAGTCGTAGTCATAAAAAAAGGCAATGTACTAACAAAAAAACATGGACAAGGAATCAAACCCCTACTAGAAACTATAGAGGAACTTGGAAAAAAAATGGAGGGAACAACCGTAGGCGACAGAATACTTGGAAAAGCATCAGCCATGTTATGCATATATTCAAAAGTTGCTAGTGTCTACTCAACCATGGCAACAAAAAAGGCAATAGCAGCGCTGATACAAGCAAAAATACCTGGACAGACAGATAAGATAATTCCTTATATCAAAAACAAAAATGGCAAAGACATCTGCCCATTTGAAAAAATGCTTCAAGACATACATTCCCCAGAAGAGGCATATAAAATCCTAAAAAAACATTTTGTCTCAAAAAGAACATAAGATGGAGGAAAAAATAATGAGTTATGAGCTAGCAATTGTTGGAGCAGGACCTGCAGGCTACTCCGCAGGAATATATGCCGTACGATCTGGGATAAAAACCATAATCTTCGACAAAGGAATAGGTGGAGGACTGGCATCGCTTGCTCCAAAGATCGAGAACTATGCAGGATTCGAATCAATACCGGGTGCAGAACTAATGGAGAAAATGAAAAAGCATGCAAGCAAATATGCTGACATCCATTTCAATGAAGAGGTAAAAAGAATAGAAAAATCTAATGAAGGATTCAATGTGGAAACCATACATGAAAAATATGCTGTCAAGGCAGTCATATTATGCACTGGAACAGAACACAGAAAGCTAGAGGCACCCGGCGAAAAAGAATTTTATGGAAAAGGGGTTTCCTACTGCGCAACCTGTGATGGATATTTTTTCAGAAACAAAAAGGTGGCTGTCATAGGCGGTGGAAATTCTGCTGTAATAGAAGCCATATTTCTCAAACAAATCGGATGTAAAGAAGTATATCTCATCCACAGAAGAGACATGCTACGTGCTGAAAAAGCTTTAGAAGAAGAGGCAAGAGAGAAACAAATCAATATTCTGCTGAATAAGATAGTGGAGAAGATAGATGGAAAAGAAAAAGTTGAACAACTGAATCTAAGAGATACAGTAAACCATGAAACATCAGATATACAAGTAGATGGGGTTTTTATATCCATAGGTGAAAAACCTCAGAACGGTTTAGCAGAGCAATTGAAAATAAAACTAGATAGCAATGGATACATTGTTGTAGACAAGCAGCAACGAACAAACATCAGAGGAGTCTACGCAGCAGGTGATATAACTGGTGGAATACGACAGATTGTAACTGCATGTGCAGAAGGAGCAATAGCGGGTATCACCGCAGCTGAAGTATTAGGAAAAAAATATCCATACTGAAAGAAATCAAAAAAACATTTACTATCCTTAGCATTTGAGACCAAAAAATGTCTACAAAAAACTCCCTATTGAAAAACCCCAATCGCTCCAGGTATCCTCACTTCATTCTTTATAATAAGATCAACTATCCTATCACCGCTTTTTCTAACAGCTGGAGTCATCTCACCAGACAATGTCTTTGGCTGTATTCCAATAAAGATGATGTTTTTCACATATCTACATAGATATCTCACCAAAATAGAAAGAGGTATATTATGGGTGCTTATATGCATCTGAATTTCACTTATCTTCTCAATGGGAATGATCCTTGTCTCCCCAGGTTTTAAACCCATATCAACAGCATCAATTATCAACAGATATTTTGGGTTATACTTTTTAACCAGGGAAGTATAGCTCTCTGGTGCAATACCACAGTCTAAAACAACAATGTCATTGTTTTGCTTTTTTAATAACCTATCAGCAATATAGGGTCCTATTGCATCATCACCTCCTCTCCTGCTACCAATGCACATAACAACAGTATGTTTCATATCCAAACCCATTTTTAACTTGAATTTTCTTATTTTCCTTCTGTTTTCTTTTCGAATGAAATGAATGACATATTATAAATAAAACTTATGGCATCCGCATATTCTGGATTCAAAAAAAAGAAGAGAAAAGATGGGGGGTTCTGTATTAGACTATGGATGAAAAAATCAGATTAGCCCATGGAGCAGGTGGAGAGCTGATGGATCAGCTCATCAGGGAGAGGATCTTGAAATATTTTGTCTTGGAGAAGCCTGGTTCCGAGGATGTTTCCCTTTCTATGATGGATGATGCTGCAGTGGTTGATGACATTGTTTTCACTACTGATTCTCATACTGTTAAACCAATTATTTTTCCAGGTGGAGATCTCGGCTCTTTAGCAGTTGCTGGTACAATCAATGATATAGCGGTTATGGGCGCAAAACCAATTGCTCTCTCTGCAGGTTTTATCATAGAAGAAGGTCTTTCTCTAGATGTTTTTGAAAAAATTGTTAGAAGCATGAGCATATGCGCAGGAGATGCTGATGTTCCGATCGTTACCGGTGATACCAAGGTTGTGGAGAAAGGGGCGATACAGGAATTTATGATTAACACTAGTGGAATTGGTAGAAGAAGCTCATTTTTGGAGAAAAACATCAGAGAGGTTAAGAGGTATAGAGGCTTTAGAGGGAGATGGCTTGTTGATTCTAATCTAGAAATAGGTGATAAGATCATTGTTTCTGGCAACATTGGTGAACATGGAATAGCATTGTTATCTTTCAGGGAGGGTTATGGTTTTGAGACAGAGATAAAATCAGATGTTGCTCCTATAAATGGTCTGATGGAAAAGGTTTTGTCTGTAGGTGGTGTGGTTTCTGCAAAGGATCCAACTCGAGGAGGTCTTGCAAACACGGTAAATGAGTTTAGTGAAAAATCAAATGTTGGAATTATATTGTATGAGGAAAACATTCCTATTCCAGATGGGGTACATTCTGCATGCGATATGCTTGGTATAGATCCTCTTGAGATTGGAAATGAAGGAAAAATTGTGCTTGGTGTTGTTAAAGAAAAGGCAGAGGAAATACTCATAGCTCTAAGAAGGCATCCTCTTGGCAGAAATGCATCTATTATAGGGGAGGTAACAGACTCCATAAGAGGAGTAGTATTGGAGACCATGGTTGGAGGTAGACGGGTTCTGCATAAACCTCTTGGAGATCCTGTTCCGAGGATATGCTAAAAGGAACATTTTTTGTCCACCTGGCACCATTTCTTTTTTCCTCCAATAATTTTTTTTGTAACATAATGCTTTTTTTATTGACCTTGCCTTGTGTAATAATTCTATCACCTCGGATAAATCAATACATTCCAAAGTATAGTTCTCAACCACATCTCCACTTTTCTGAAACCTTCTTTAACACTGAAGAGATGTTCTCCGAATCTACGT
>QMSS01000072.1 GCA_003649715.1 Thermoplasmata archaeon | reverse complement strand
CATTAACATACATTACTCCATTTTTCAACGGTGAATAGATACAAAATAAACATTGAATAATTTCAATTACTGAAGCATTTGTTAAAAAAATTCTATAAAATCAGAATTTTTCAACAGCCTAATTGCTACTGATGGTTGCGATAGGTTTATCCTCCCACTTCCCATATTCAGATATTTTCTTCATATTAGCAATCTTGTCTTGTTGTTAGTATGGACTATATTGTGTTTTTAAAAACTATAGCATTCATCATAGATGGAAAGGTATTCACTGGACATGAATAAGGAGGGGTGGTCTATACATTGGGATCACGTACGTGTGTCCGAGGAATCATATAGACAAATATGGGAGTATAACTTGGATAGAAAAGTAGAAAATGGGAAAAAATCTGAGACACGTGAACAATGATGTTTATTCAAAAATCTTGAGATTATTTTTGCTGTTTCTAGTTATCTACCAACCATTTACTTCAAAAACAAGAGAAAATAGGCGTGAGTTTGGACACTGGGTTTACTAAGATGATGATTTATAAGGTATAACCAAAATAGTGTTGTTTAAGGAGTTATCACAGCAGTAATACTGCCTCTATCACGGCATATTCATCTAAAAAATGGAATTAGCAGTCAAAGTTTATTTCTAATACAAAATATATTCATACAGTTTATTCTTATCTGATGCAGAAAAGATTAGAGAGATTATATGTTAAAAGAATCATATGTAGCAAAACTAAAAACTCTTCCTAAGGATGCAATAAAAATAAGAGTTGGATATCCAAGCATCTTTTCTCCATCAGAAGCATTACTTTCAGAGTTTAATGAAATTAAAAATAATCTGATGAAAAAAGGCATGTCTGAGCTAGAAGCGAGAAAGAAAGCTTGGAAACAAACAGATTTTGAGAATAGATATAGAGAAGAGATTGGATCCAAGCCAGGGGTAGCTAATAAATTAAAGGAGATCATGAGATTATCTGAAAATAAAGACGTATATTTATACTGCTATTGTGGAAAATATCCCTGTCACCATTTTATTCTTATGGACATTGTCGAAAAAATGAGAACAAAAACAAAAATCATAAACCTCTACATGAAGTAGTAAACGAAGACACCGCATATCCTCCGAACTAACTATATGTCATTGATGTCATGGTGAGAGAAATCTAGAACTTGAGGGATCTACTTATGGCAAGAATTGAACCATTTGAAAGACACAGCAGAGAATATGATAAATGGTTTGACAGAAACCGAGAAATCTACCTGGCAGAACTTAATGTCATAAAAAACTTGATCCCCACTGGGAGATTTGGTGTTGAAATCGGCATCGGTACAGGCAGATTTGCTGTTCCACTCAAAATAAAGGTTGGTATTGACCCCTCCAGAAAAATGACAGAAATATCCAGAGAAAAAGGTGTACAAGTTTGTAGAGCTGTAGCTGAAAATCTACCATTCAAAGACAAATCTTTTGATTTTGCTCTTATGATCACAACAATCTGTTTCGTTGATGATTTACCAATGTCTCTTAGAGAAGTCTATAGAGTTCTGAAACCACAGGGTTTTATCATAGTTGGTTTTGTGGATAGAGAGAGCGAGTTGGGAATACGTTATCAGCTAAAAAGAGAGAAAAGCAAGTTTTATAAGTCTGCTACTTTCTACTCAACGGAAGAGGTTATGGATCTTTTGAGTAGATATGGTTTTAAGATTTCTATGATCAAACAGACGGTATTCCTGCAGAGTAGTGAGATAAATCATGTGGAGAGGGGTTATGGAAGAGGAAGCTTTGTTGTTATAAGGGCAGACAAAGCTTTCTCAGAAGGGGAGTGGCAATGATCGCTTTTGGCCCAGTTCCCTCAAGAAGACTGGGTAGAAGTCTGGGAATAAACAATATTCCACCAAAGATCTGCAGTTATTCTTGTATATATTGTCAGCTTGGAAGAACCATTAGGATGAGAGTTAAAAGAGAAGCATTTTACAAACCAAATGAATTGTTTAAAGAGGTCGAAGGGAAAGTAGAGGAGGCTGAAAATAGAAAAGAGCATATAGACTATCTAACCTTTGTTCCCGATGGAGAACCAACTTTGGATATCAATCTTGGTAGGGAAATAAAGAAGCTCATATCTTTGGATATAAAGATTGCTGTTATCACCAATTCCTCCCTTTTATGGAGGAAGAATGTAAGGGATGATGTGAGGAATGCAGATCTGGTTTCTATTAAGATTGATACAGTAGATGAAAAAATCTGGAGGAAGATAAACAGGCCGCATCCCTCTATAAACCTCAAAAAAATATTGGATGGAATACTTAGATTCAGAAAAGATTTTAATGGACGTATTTACACAGAAACTATGCTGGTAGACAGAGTAAATGATGACGAGAAAAATCTGAGGGATACAGCTGATTTTATCGCAGAGTTATCTGCAGATAAAAGTTATATTTCTATTCCAATCAGACCTCCTGCTGAGAAATGGGTTAATATACCAGGGAGGCTCTCTCTAAATAAGGCTTATCGTATTTTTAAAGAGAGAGGTATTGATGTGGAATATCTAATCGAACATGAGGAGAATAAGTTCACCTCTACAGGTGATATAAAAGAGGATATACTTAGCATAGCATCTGTTCATCCAATTAGAGAGGATAGTTTGGAAGAGTTACTTAGAAAAGCAGATGCCGACTGGGATATAGTTGAAAGACTTAAAAGTGAAAAAGAACTCGTAGAAGTAAGATATAGAAACAAGAAGTTCTATATGCGAAATCTGTTTAAAAAATTGGATAATAAAAAAAGGTGAGATTATGGAGGCAGAAATAAAACAAGTTAAAGGTCTAACATTTATTGCAAAGGCGGATAGCAATCATTGGATAACAGTAGATGGTCCAAAGCAGTTTTTCGGCTCTGAGGCTGCCTCCCGTCCCATGGAATTGCTTCTTATAGCATTGGGTACATGCACTGCAAGTGATGTTGTTGCGATTCTTCAAAAAAAGCGTGTAACTCTAAAAAAATTTGAAGTTAAGTTAAGGGCAGAGAGAGCAGAGGAGCATCCAAAGATTTTTACAAAGATCCATATTGAATACCTCATAGGCGGTGATAACATACAGGAGAGAGATGTAGAGAGAGCGATAGAGCTCTCGCAGGAGAAATATTGTCCTATATCTGCAATGTTGAGGAAAGCTGCGGAATTAACATATTCCTATCAAATCTTAAAATAAGAAAGAGATCTACAGGAGATTATTTATGGATAAGAATAGTAATGATAAGAAGATAGAGAATAGGATAGGATTCCTTGCGATTTCCTTCTATAAAGCATTTAAGAGTTTTATATCAGCTTTCCCGGTGTTACTCGGTGTTATTCTACTCCTAGGTTTATTTAAAACATTTGTTTCACCTCAGATGATAACATCTGTTTTCACAGGCGAGCCACTTAGAGATACATTGATAGGTTCTTCTCTTGGCAGTATTCTTACAGGAAATCCAATTACAAGCTATGTTATTGGTGGAGAGCTGCTAAAAGATGGGGTTAGTCTTTTTGCTGTCACAGCATTTATAGTGGCATGGGTCACTGTAGGGATTGTTCAGCTCCCAGCAGAGGCAGCTATTCTTGGAAAAAGATTTGCAGTTGTAAGAAATGGGTTTAGTTTTCTTTTTGCAATCTTAGTGTCAATAGCAACTGTTTTGACAATAGAGGTGGTTATCTGACAAAAAACGGGGAAATAAAACGGCAGAAGAATAGAACACTGTATTCTGGTTTTTATTTCCTATGTTTTGTTCTAATACTGTATATTGTTTTATCTCTCTTCAGCCCTGAAAATATGTATAGATCTCTTCAGTCAGTTCTAGCTATATTTGTACAAATCCTACCTGTATTGATCTTAGTTATAATCATTATGGGTTTTTCCAATTATTTCTTAAAGCCAAAAACAGTGTCAGAGCATCTAGGTGTTGAATCCGGGGTAAAAGGATGGATTCTAGCGATAGCAATGGGGATTCTCAGTCATGGCTCTATATACGTTTGGTATCCATTTCTAAAAAATCTTAGGGAATATGGTATGAGAAATGGTTTAATCACTGTTTTTTTGTATAACCGAGCGATAAAGATTCCTTTATTGCCTGTTATGATTTTTTATTTCGGCCCAGTCTTTGTTGTTATACTTTTGGTTTATATGATTATGGTATCTGTTGTTGAGGGAAAGATTGTAGAAATGCTGGTGCATCGGGGGTTGGTGGAATTAAATGTTTGAGTTTTCCTCCATATGGGGTATAACTACTCGTGCTGTAATGATAACAGTTTTTGTTTTCACTATGATGCTTCTTGTGGACTATCTGAATGTTTTAACGAGAGGGAAAATGGAGAAAACTGTTAGAGGAGGCAGGATGCGGCAGTATATTATGGCGTCATTTCTTGGTTCTACACCAGGTTGTCTTGGCTCCTTTATGAATGTTTCCTTTTATGTTCATGGTCTTTTATCTTTTGGTGCTATAGTTGGTGGTATGATTGCTACCTCAGGAGATGAGGCATTTGTTATGCTTAGTTTGTTTCCAAAGGAGGCATTGATGCTTTTCATATTGTTATTTCTGCTTGGAATAGTTGGTGCGTGGATAGCAGACAGAATTGTGGTTTTTTTTAGAATTGTTCCATGTGAGGAATGTGATCTTCAAACAATACATGATATGGATGAGAAACATTATTTTCAATTCTCTTTCCCGAAATCCTTTTCAAGTTTTTCTCCCCTTAGAAGCGTGTTGATCGCTGTTTTTGTTTTTCTGATACTTCTCAATATAAGTGGTCTTTGGGGGCCTCAGACTTGGAGCTGGGATGAGCCTGAAAGAATCATTCTTTTATCTCTATCTGTTGTTTCGATAGTGATTATTTTAGTTGTCTCAGAACATTATCTAAGGGATCATATTTGGAGTCATATTGTCAAAAAACATGTGTGGAGGATATTCCTCTGGACATTCTTTGCCTTGCTTTTTGTAGATGTTGGTCTTCAATACTGGGATCTAAATGGTTTTGTAAAGACAAACCTGGGTTTGGTTCTAGTTATAGGTGCTCTTGTGGGTCTAATCCCTGAGTCCGGTCCACATTTTATATTTGTTTTTATGTTTGCCAATGGTCTTATTCCATTTTCAGTACTTCTTATCAGTTCTATTGTGCAGGATGGACATGGATTGCTTCCTCTTCTATCCTACACTATTAGGGATTCTGTTTTAATCAAAATGTTTAATCTCTTTTTTGCATTAGCCGTGTGCATCCCTCTCTATCTCCTAGGTATGTAACATAAAAAAAGAATAACCCATTTTTTTGTCTTCTTTGCCCTAAAGGAGGATTGTATTGTATACAAACTGTTTTTTACTATGTTTGAAATAATTTTTTCAAACAGAAGATAGAAGGAAGAGGATATGTTTATAATATGTGTTTGATATTCCACTACCTGTGTGTTTAGCTGTCCCAGGTAAAATAATAGATATCGATCGTAAAAAAGAATATGCGGTCATAGACTATGGTGATGGCACGAAACGTAGAGTCAATATTACGCTTGTAGATGTCAGAGTCGGAGACTATGTTTTGGTTCATGCTGGTTTTGCCATTCAGGTGTTGAATGAAAAAAAGGCTAGTGAAACACTTGATTTGTTTAGAAACATTTTATCTGCCGGGGAGGAAAAATAGGTGTTTTCCCTGCATGATAGAAAACTGGCTCAGGAGATAGTTTTCAAGATAAAAAAATTGGATGTAAAACTAAAATTTATGCATGTATGTGGTACACATCAAGATACACTTGTGAGAAATGGTCTAGACTATCTGTTTAGAGAATGCGGTGTTAATATAGTACAAGGTCCTGGATGTCCCGTTTGTGTTACAACACCTATGGAGATCGAGGAGATTATGCTGTTGGCAGAACATGGCAAAATAATAGCAACATTTGGTGATATGATAAACGTTCCTGGAGAAAAACATTCGTTGCGTGACATGCGAGAGAATGGATATGCTATTCATACTGTTTATGGAATAGAAGATGCTGTATTCCTGGCAGAAAAATATAGAAGCCGGGATGTTGTTTTTATGGGCATCGGATTTGAAACAACTGCTCCTACAACCGCTGCTGTACTACTAAAAAAACTGCCATCTAATTTCTCTATCCTGAGCTGCCATCGTGTTATTCCACCAGCTTTGAAAACCATTCTTGATATGGGTGAGATAAGGATAGATGGATTAATTGAGCCTGGACATGTATCTACAATAATAGGTCTAAAACCCTATGAATTTATCTCTAGAGAATACAACATTCCACAGGTTGTAGCAGGTTTTGAGCCATTGGATCTCATAATGGCAGTGTGGCTACTTGTTAGGCAGATCGAAAATAGAGATGCATTAGTAGAAAACGAGTACACACGTGCTGTAAAAAAAGATGGAAATATAAGGGCGCAGGAGATAATGAAAGAAGTATTTGAACCTGTAGATAAAAGATGGAGGGGCTTTCCAGTTATCCCAAAATCAGGCTTAGAGTTGAAAAAAGAGTTTGATGAATACAATGCACGTAAGAAATATGATGAGGAACTACAGGAGGTATGGGATAAAGAATTCAAGGAACCAAGAGGATGTAGATGTGGGGAACTACTAAGAGGTCTGTTATCGCCACAAGACTGTCCTCTATTTGGAAGAAAATGTACACCTGATACGCCTGTTGGACCATGTATGGTAAGTATAGAAGGCAGCTGCAACATTGAGTTCCGTTACAAAAAGAAAACAACAGTGTGAAACAATTGTTTCCTACTAAATAGAAAAGTTAAGCTCCTTTCATTCACTTGTAACATAATATCTAAAAAGATTTTTTTCATCCAAAAACACTTTTTATTCCAAAAAAACATGGGAATACATATGGGAATACATGTTGATTGTTATATGGAGCTGAGAGAGAGTCAAGAATTTTAAAACCCCTCCTGATTTTTGATGTGTCAGGAGGGGATGAAAATGCTAAACCAGTTGAAGGAATTAATCAAAAGAAGAAATATTTTTCGATG
>QMSS01000071.1 GCA_003649715.1 Thermoplasmata archaeon | reverse complement strand
CTTTTCACAAGAGATAGGAAAATACATTTCGTTCTCCCAAATGCCATTTGGTACACCATAGGTAATTTCGCTTTTACATTTTGGACAGGTTCCAATTTCATGTTTTTTCATTTCTTTTACATCTTTTCATTCAGTTTTTCCATAGTTCTCATCTAGATAGTCTTCCACTATTGCATCTAGATCCACGGTATCGATGATTTTTCCTTTATGTATTACATGGACTAAATTCCCATCTATTTCGTAGTCATCCCACATCTTGTTTACGCTCCTGACTCAAAGCCTTAAAAGATGTGTTTTTCATGTTTAATTTTCTAAATCGATTTTACAATTTCCATGACTTGCTTTTTTGGTAAGTTTAGTGGTATTTCAATTAGTATGTTATATCTGTTTTTTTCTTCCTTTTTAATTCTGATATGTCCTAATAAAAATTTGTTTCCTATTGAAAAAATTTCTACTTTCTCCGTCTTCATTGCCCTCAATCCTCCAATTAAATATTATTTGTGGTATTTATTTTGATTTGGAGATTTCATATCCTTCCTCTGCGAGAAACTCTGCGAAACATTCTCCGCACATTCCTATCTCATCTGGATCTTGACCTTCAAAACAGAATAACCTTGTTGTCCGCCAGTTGCAACTACCGCATTTTACCTCATCTGGATATGCTTTACATATAATTTTCATTCTATTTACCTCCTTTTATTTTATTGTAATAGTCTTCCGCTTTTGTTTACCCAGTCCAAATACACTCTATATGCATATCTTCCTAAATTGTTCCAGAAACATTCATTTGTTCTGAATCTTAAAATAGCATCTCCAAGTGCATCTTTCGTATCTGCTTCGAACACTTGCTCTTTACCGTTTTTCCATACCACTTTCATCATGTAATATTTAGGCGCATCGAAGACTTCTCTAGGATAATCGGATTTCAAAGCGATAACAAATCGATATTTCATCTTTGGTATAACTGCTACCCATTTCTTCTCTTTGCAGTCATAGAATTCACTTGTTTGTAATTCTTTCTCAAATATTTTTTGTGGTTTGTATCTATGGAAAGTTCTGCCCATCTTCTTTACCTTCTATTCTCCTTTTATTTTGTTGTAACAATTTCGGCATACTGCTACCATTTTTCCTTTGTCATCTCTAATAGTATATAGAGTTCCTCTTTTCCCACAAACAGCACATTTTTTCCTGCTTAAAGGATTTTGTATATTATCACCTCCTATTCAGATTCTAATATAATGTTCATTCTTATTTTTCCTTTTCTGAAAGAGAGAGATTGTTCTCCCTGTGCGTAATATTCTCCGTCAAATTTGTATCCAAGCGCTCTTGCAATACTGTAGATCTGTTTTATCTCTCTTGTGAACTTATTGTTTAACATCTCTCCCAAATTTTGTTTTATCTCATCTTCTAAAGTCATAACATATACCTCCTATCTTTTAAATATCTGTATCTATGGTTTCGCAGATTTCGTTTGCCAAATCACGTATCTTTCTAAATGTTTTATCCTGTCTAAGATTGCTCAGTTTCCAGATATTATAAGCATAGTCATCTATTTTTCTTAAGATGTCTTTTCTTTCATGTGTCTCTTTAGATGGCTCATCCATCCGCATCATTTCTCCTTTGTTTTTATAGGTTAATCAGAATGATGAGAGGGAGAGTTTTCCCTCATCAAATAACTTAGAAAGCATTTGTTCTTCCTGCATGGTTTTTGTTATTTTCTCCACTGGTTTTGCTATTATTCCCTTGTCATTTTCCCGTAACACCTGTAGCTTCCAGAGTCCTCTGTTTAGCAATAATGTGCTTAGATGTTCTTTTGGAACTATCACTCTTTTGTCTTCACCCATTGGGCTTATTCGCAATGATGTCTCTGTGGTGAAAACCTTTGCTCTAATGATCCTCCCTGGCACCGTCTTTATTGGCTTAGCTATCACTTTGTCGTCTTTGACTTTGAATACTTTGAATAATACTGTTGCCCCTTCTTGCAGGATATTGCTGTTGAAAAATATCTTTGGTATCACTATTCTCTTGCCGTTTATCTCTGCCTTGCTATTTGTCCATCTTGCTTTGATGATTGGATAATACTGCTCATCACATTGCACTTCATCTGGATTTAATGCCAGTTCTCTGCAAATCTCTAAATAGTTGTCCTTTGGATGATTGTATGTCTTTCTGGATGGTTTTCTGATGATTGTCGGTTCAATGCTTTGTGTTCTTTCAATGACTTCTCTTTTCTGTACTGTCTGCGCTTTTTTCTGTGTTAGAATCTGTAATATCTTTCTGGCACGCTCACTTTTTACAGAGAGTCGTGCCAATGTTTCCAAAGCTCTGTCTTCTCCCATTCTGGAAACGTATTGGTCTGCTAGCCTTTCCAAAATCTCTATATTTTCTTCCATCTTTTTTTCTACCTCCTTAAAATCTACCTTTCACCTTTTGAAAGGTAGCGAGAATGTCAATCTTACCAGTTAGAGGATCTCTAACTGGTCTGACCTTGCTTCTGAAACCCATATGGGTCTCTATCACAAGGTCATCATAATGCAAGGGCTGCACCTTAGCATATGCCCTTGCAAGTTCTCTTTCAAGGTCACTGATGCCAAAAACGGCATCGACATCGCCTGCCTTCATAAATTTCTGTCCTTTCTCTTTCATTTTTTCCTCACCTTTCTCGCCCCCTACCAGGAGGCATACTCCCCTGCCGGAATCGAACCGGCACTAGGCGCCTTGCAGGGAGTGGTTTCTGTTATCTCTCCTACACCTAACCCTTAAAAAAAATAAATTAGAGAGAAGGTAGGTGTTAACACCTACCCTATGAGCTAACCACTTTGGGAACTATGCCACTCCCAAGATGTGCCCTTCAAGATGTCCTGTTGTTATGAGAATAACTGGTCTTCTGCTTTTCTTTGCCTCTTCGATGTACGCTTCGCATGTCTCGCAACCATCATGCTTTTCGATGCTGAGGTTTTTGCCACAGTATGGACACTTGTGTTCTTCGCTGGTTACTGGAACAAGGATTTCTTTGTCGCAGTTAGGGCATTCTACTTTTGCATCGAGATCGTCTACATCGACTACCTCTACCATAAATTTCACCCATATCACCTCCTTGCCCCCCTCCAGGGAGCATACCCCTCACCGGGATTCGAACCCGGTAAAATGCACCATGCGAGGAGTAGTTTCAACAAACCTGGTAAAACATTTAAATCGGACATTTAACAAATTGATACTAAATGAGTCTTGAAAATGTTAAACAAATCAAAGAAACAACATTGGAAACAGAAGTAAATGAGTATCTATCTAAAGGATACACTTTGTTGAAGATATTATCCTCAAAAATACAGCGACCAGACTGCGAAGAGGTTAGACCGATCTATATCCTAGGTTTGATCAAATAAAAATATTAGGGAGACATCCTGATGAGGCTCCTCCCTAACACCTGGTAAGTCTTTCGACGCCAGGCTTTTATAGGGTTCCCCATCTAACCCGCTCTACCTGTCCTGTCTGCTTGGGCGCCACTCCTCACAGACAGGCACTTGTATATTGCTGGCTGCTTATGCTCCTATATATCCTCTGGGATAGTTGTCTATATAGGAGTGCTTCTCATCTCACGTCATCCGTCTAGTGGTTTGGGAGACAAATATCATACTTTTCCTTTTTAGGAAAAGCTGCCTCGCAAACCGCCTAGAGATCATATGACGTGTCAAAGCGGGACTGAGACCCTACTTTGGCATCTCAATCCCTCCTATCCTATCCTACAGAATGCTCTCCCCATAAGGTATTGGGTTGGCTATGATCGATCTATCCCTGTGATTGTTGTAAATGCTATTGAGCCACGCTTGTGTTACTGAATGGGCAATTCATCGCTACCTACAGGAGGAACTCTTCATTGTGGCAGGGTATTGGCACTCTGAGGCATACCCTGTAGGTTGGCTCTCAATGCCCACCAACCGTTTCCATACCCTATAGGGCTACCCCACACCCTATAAGATAGGATAGGTTGCTGCTCCCGCCTATCCCAGCGGGGCAGCGATTCCTCTGGAGCGGTTTGACCCTCTCCAGAAGCATTAAAAAATGCTTTAAGGAGGATAGGCTGTATACCTATCCTCCTTGTTGTTTATGTTGCTGTCCCTCTGCTATGCTGTTCCTAGAATATGTCCCTCTAGATCCTCGTTCCCTTTCACTATGACTATTATCTGTCTTCCCTCTCTCTTTGCCCTCTCGATATATCCCATGCAGGTCTCGCAATCCTTGTATTCATCGATGTCTACGTCTTTTGGGTCGGCTACATGTACTACGAATTCCATTCTTCATATCACCTCCTTGCCCCCTCCAGGAGGCACGCCTCTCTGCCGGATTTGAACCGGCAAATGCACCTTGCGAGAGGCAATCAAATCTGTTTTCTTTTTTCTTTCTTTTTTTTGTCTGGCTGTTCTCATTTTTGTTTTGCATTTTGTTTTTTTGAAAAGAAAACAAAATTTGTTTTTTCTTTTCCCTTTTTTTGTTTCGATTTTTTGCTCTCCTTGACTTTTTTCTTTTCCCAACCATTACATTTGCGTTTTTTAGGCGTTTTTCACTCTCCGCCCTTCCCCCTCTTTTTCCAAAAAAAAACAAAAAAACAAAAACAAAAAAGCAGAAAAAAACAGGCAAAAAAAACAAAAAAAGAAAAACAAAAAAAACAGGCTACCCTATATTAGTTTCCTTTTCTTCCCTGCCAGGAGGCTTGCAGGAAGCCGGAGGAGGCGGGGGAGAGGAAGGGCGGAAAGGGTGTGAGCGGGTTATAAAAAAAATTTTGGGAGATTTATTTTTGTAGGCGTAAATAGTGCATCCCCTGTTTCTCATATACTTCTATATCTCTAAACTCTTCCTTATGAGTGTTAAGGAGAGCTATTATCATATCTGGTAGCATGTTTACCTTAAATGCCAGATCTCTTAGTTCTATTCCATTTGGATATGCTTGTTTTATTGCGTCTAATATTTTCTCTATTTTTTCCTCTATCATTTTATTTCCCCCATTGTTTTTTATGAAGTATATCATTTTGGTCTTGTTTATTGGGTATTTTCCCCTATGTCCTTCTCCTAAGATATGGTAGTATTTCATGGCTTTTATTGCTCTTATTATCTCTCCTGTTGATATGTTTGTATTTTTGAAGTGTTTTGTTTTGAATCTGTGCATGTTGTTTTCTATTATTATTTTGATTATTTTTTTGGCTGCCTTTATCTCCTTTGATGTTGGTTTATAGGGTTTTTTGTTTGGGTTTTTTGGGCATTGCCTAAGATGTACTCTCAATGCTGTTTTTGCTTTTCTATATCTGTTTTTGTTGAAAATTCTATTGCAGTATGGGCATTTAAGAATAGAATTCATATTTGTTCGCCTATCTTTAAAACCATATATACTCCTGCATAATATTCCAACAGCTCTGGGTATGTTTCCTCCGCTATTTTTCTTGCTATGTTTATAGTTTCTAATATGTCTGGCAGGTTTTCTTTGTTTGTTTTTTCTAAGATTTGTATCCCTGCTTTTAGTCCCTTTATATGGTTTATTAGATCTGGATTGTTTGTATTTGTTTCCTTTTCCATGATCTCTATAATTGCTTTCAATAGGAGTATTTTTTTACCTTTCATTGTGTTTTCCTCCCTATTTTAATGTGCCATGTTACTAAAATTAGAAACATTGTTTCTACTATCAAAAATAGGAGATAGATTGTTTTTGTATATGGGTTGGTCATTGCAGAATATAGCAGGAATATTATTATGGCGGTGTTTAGGAGAAATAGGATTGTTGCCAGTATGGTTTTCTGTTTTTCTATCATTTTTTCCAATAATCTTCTATTTCTTTTGTTTTGTATTGCTCTTGTGGTTTTATCTCTACTGCATCTGCAAGATAGTCTAGATCCTCGCAATATTTGATTAAGCAGTATTCTGAGCAGAAATGATGTTCTCCATTGTTTAAACAGTGTATCTTATCTGCTTCTAAAAAAAGGTGTTTTGCAATGATCACATTTTTCTATTGGTTTATTACAGTGATTGCAGATTTTCATGGTTTTATTATGCCTCCCTGTGATGTATTTTTTAATCTTTCTGGTATTTCTCAAGTTCTAGGATAAGCTGAACCATAGTATGATTTGTGTATATTCTTTGTTTGATTGTCTCAAGGATTCCTAGCTGCATCACAATTGGAAGATCTCCTAACTGTTTTTCTATTTCTATTTGTTTTTTCATTGCTTTTGAGAGTATATCATCTGCTGATATTTTTCCTAGCCTTTTCTTTTCCTCTTCAATAAGTGTTTTCAAATGTTCTTCAAAATCCATTTCCATTATTTATCCCTCCATAATTTTTTTCTAAAATTTTTTGATATTTTAGCCCCCTTAAATTTGTCTATCTGACACAAAGATTATGAAACCACCAACAAAAGCCAAAAGGAAGATGAAACTTAATGGTATGCCAAATCCGAAAAAATAGAAGATACTCCATATAGCAAGACCTATAATTAAACCAAGCACTATCAGAGGAAATGGCGAATCTTCTATCAAACATGTTATCAAGTCTCTAAAAACATTCGTGTTTTCTGTTTTCATCATTTTACAAAATCACTCCTTCTCTTTCTATCTTTTCCTATTGCCTTTGCTTTTTTAATGTTAACAATATGTGGATTTTTCGCCCATTTTCTATTCCATTCCTCATTTGAAATCTGCCTACCGAGTATTTTTTCTACAATTTGCTTTGGATTTGACACCATTTTATTCAATCGCTCCCTCTCTTTCTAATAATGTGATAATCCACAACAAAATAACATTAGCTCCTATCAGAAGCTGTATAAAAACATTCAGCTTCATCGCAAGCGATAAAGTAGCAATGCTTATAATGATAACTAGCCAAAAATCGTGGATAACCCATTTTATTTTATCTAATGTTGTGACTTTTTTCATTCATCCATCAACTCCGCAAAGCCAGATGGAAAACGAACAGCAGGAAAATTAACATCATCCATCCGTTTAACAATCTCAGTAAATTCTTCTTCTGTCAGCACGTTATTAAAAAGTATGCGTAAACAATCTACGGTTAACTGTCTAATATCGTTAGTAAACTT
>QMSS01000070.1 GCA_003649715.1 Thermoplasmata archaeon | reverse complement strand
TTATCACAAGGTATGTTTTGAGGTTACCCATCATGGTCCATATATTGATGTTCCTGCATTTTTTGCTGAGGTGGGAAGCACAGAGAGGGAGTGGAGCAAAAAGGAGGGAGCAGAGGCGGTAGCATGGTCTATAATCATGTTGTTAAAATCCTATCACTACGAAAATGATTTTCCGAGGGATATAATCGTTTTGATTGGGATAGGTGGTGGACATTATGCACCTAGATTTACAGACATTGTGTTTGAAAAAAATGTTGCTTTTGGTCATATGATTCCAAGCTATCATATAGAGGACGGGAATGTAGATATAGAAATACTTAAAAAGACTTTACAGGCGACACCAAATGTGAGTGGAGTGTATTTCAGTAGAAAGGCGCTTAAGAAATCTCAGCTATCAGAGTACAAGGAATGGATTAAAAACATGGGAGTACCAGTTTTTTCTAGCAGAGAACTACCCTCTCTTTTTTAGAATGCTTTTAGCGAGAATATGAGCCAGTCGTAATGGCTCAGGGGTTTTGTGGTAGCTAATATGCTTTACAACATTCAGAGCCGTTTGTAAAGAAATCTTATGCCCTGGTGAGACATAGACTGGTTTAGCAGCTTTTTTGGATGTATATAATATGTAGCCTCTGGTTTCCTCATCTATTTTCACAGCATTGTTTTCCAGTCTTCCACACAATAGCTTCTTGGCTACTCCTACGCTTGGAATATTAAGTGTAACACCGGCATGTGATGCCAGTCCACATCTGAATGGATGAAGTATTCCATTTCCATCAAGCATGAGGATTGTTGGCCTGTTTTCCAAGTTTTTAACCAGTTTTTCCACAAATGGTAGCTCTCTGTATGCTAGATAAGTGGGAATGTATGGAAACATAGGTGTGATTGAGACTGTTTTTTCTTCGACAACCATTTTTTTTTGATAGTCCATTACAACACAGGCACCATATCCTGGTTCAAACTCATTTTTTGAGTAGGCTACATCTATGCCAGCAACGGTTTCTATCTCGTTGAAACCATTTCTCAGATCAACTTTTCTGCTCAACTCTATTTGCTGCTGCCGAAGTTTTTTCAATGGATATGTGGTTTGAAAATCATCGAAGAAAACCTTTTTGAAATTGATGATGACACCATTCTTCACAACAACATTGTCTTTCCTCAGTCTTCTTATTTTATCCTCTATTCCTCTTCCAAATCCACCTATCCTACCATCTGAGTATACGATTTTGTAGCAAGGTATGTTGTCTGGATCACGGTTCTGATTCATCATCCATCCAACTGCTCTTGCTGCTCTCTCATCACCTAAAGCCCTTGCTATTGCACCATAGGTGGAGATTTTTCCATCTGGGATCTGTCTAAGCAGATTGTATGTGTATTCAAAGAGGTTCATAATATTTGTCGAAGAACTTATTAGATGATAAAATATTTTTTCCATGATGAAAATTCTAGGTATTGATCTTGCTGGTAAAACATGTAACCCTACAGGCATCTGTATATTACGAGATGATGATATAAGGCTTAAAACCGTGTATTCTGATAAGGAAATTTTAATCCTTGCTGAAAAACTGAGACCAGATATTGTTGCCATTGATACTCCAATTGTTCATGGTAATCCCCGGTTGAGGATGGCAGATAAGATTCTTAGACGGTATGGTGCATTACCTCCATCATTTGGTGGCATGAAACATTTAACGTTACGCGGAACTAGATTGGCAGAGCAGTTGAAAACAAAATATTGGGTAATAGAAGTTTTTCCCACGGCTACTGCGAAATTACTTGGAATTTATGACAAGGATTTTAGAAAGATGGCAGATATACTCGGAATAAGGGTTAACAACAAACATGAGTTGGATGCATATCTCTGCTCTCTAACCGCTCGGTTGTTTCTCCAACATCAGGCATACGAAGTAGGTGATGAGGAGGGAAAAATAGTTGTACCATATAAGAAAAATGGATTATGACGTTGATCAAAAAAACTTTAATAGATATGCTTTTCTATTCCATTTTTTGCTATGAATAAAAAAATGATTATATGCCTACTGGTTGCATCCCTAATGCTTCATGTCTTTTCTGGATGTATGGAGGAAAAGATAAAAACAGAAATAAAACTACCAGATATCACTGGAAAAAATGTTGTACTTATCATTGCCCACAACGGCTTTAACTACAAGGAATTAATAGATGTCAAAGATGCTTTAGAATCTGCAAATGCAAGTGTATATGTCGCAAGCACATCTACCTCTACCGCTACTAGCAGCACTCAAGAAACCTATATGCCTGATCTTAACATTAGCATGGTCAACCTCAGCCTATATGATGCCATTGTTTTTATCGGTGGACCAGGTGTTGAAAATCATTTTTTGGACCACACATTTGTATACCTCGCATATGATGCATTTCTTCAGGACAAGGTTGTTGCCGCCATCTGCATAGCACCATGTATCCTTGCAAACGCTGGGATATTAAATGGAAGAAATGCCACTGTTTATCCAATGGAAACATACATCAGTATTGTCGAGGAAAACGGTGGTCATTATGTTGACGAAAAGGTTGTTGTAGATGGCAACATTATAACATGCAATGGACCTGATGCTGCATGGAGCTTTGGAGCAAAGATCGTCGGTGTATTAGCACAAAAAAACACGAATAATTGAGTAGGTAGATGGAAAAATAGTTGAGGGTATTTTGTTTGTCATGAAACGCGACACAGCCTTTATACACAGTATTGGAATATTTGGAAATTAAAAATTATAGATTGGAGGTATTCTTGTCTGTGTACAAGGCAAATTAAAAAAACAACTCTCTCAGAATTGTTGGGATATATGGAGGGAAACGATAACATAATAGTTGATAAGGATAACAATCTTCATTTTGCAATTATTTTCTCTATGCTAAGAAAGAGGTTTGAACAAAACATGTCTAAACACAGTTTCTGTGTTACTACACGTTCACTAAAAAACCATAAGATTTTTAACTAAAAAATTCCAGGAAGAAAAAAATGAGCTGGATTAAGTTCCTCGGAACAGCTGGTGCACGTTTTGTTGTGATAAAACAAGTTAGAGCCTCCGGTGGTATCTGGCTTAATCTAGATGATACAAATGTGCTAATTGATCCAGGTCCAGGTGCTCTTGTCAGATGCATCTCATCTAAACCAAAACTTGATCCTATGAGTTTGGATGCTATTATTCTAACCCATCGTCATCTTGACCATTGCAACGACATCAACATAATGATAGAGGCAATGACCAATGGTGGTTTCAAACAGAGAGGAACCATCTTCACACCTAGAGATGCGGTGGAGAAAGATCCAGTGATTCTAGAATATGTTAGAAAAAATGTTGAAAAAATCAGATTTCTACAAGAAAAGGAATGCTATACAATCGGCAATATATCCTTTTCCACACCAGTAAAACATGTACATGGTGTAGAAACATATGGTCTGAACATCTATGGAAAAAACATTTCTATCTCACTCATAAGCGACACACAATACTTTGACAATCTTGAATCATACTACACAGGGGATATTCTAATCATTAATGTTGTAAGACTCACAGATAAACCTGGTGTGGAACATCTTACATTAAAGGATGCTGAAAAAATATTTTCTATCAACCGTCCGAAACTAGGTATACTCACTCACTTCGGCATGACTATGCTCAGAGCGAAACCCTGGGAGATGGCAGAGAAACTTTCATCGAAACTTGGAATCAAAATCATCGCTGCTGGAGATGGCATGAAAATCAATATAGATAAGTATAGGAGAGATAAAATAAAAAACAATTTCTAACCTTCACATATTAATCCTCCTTTTTTCTTCCTAAAAATAAATGAAGATGCAGAGCAAAAAAAGCTTTTTTGCCTATAAAGTTAAATATCCCTCCATCCTTTTACATCATATGGAAAAAAACATGGGGGAGGTATAAAAAATGGTGGATAAAAAATGTTTGGAAAAAGGAATTGCCGCTGGAGTTTTTATTCTTTTTATCAGCCTAATGGTTCTACCAGGCATTGCAACAAATACTATAAGTTTCGATAAGTCAAAACCATATCCATATCCGTACCGTTGTATTCAGTCAGGATCATTGTCTGATGATAATAAGTGGGTGGAACTCACCTGTGAAATATGGGATGTTGATGGGATAAAAAAGCATACCGTAAAACTTTCCAGAAAAAATGTTGATCAATTGGAAAAAATATTTGATGATATCAAAACTGAGTTGGAACGAACAGAAAAACCCAGGGAATCAGCCTTAATATTTAGACATGTAATCCTTTTACTGGATCAATATGGTTTGCTTCCAGATGATGTGAGTGTAGAGGAAGCACAGAGACTTGTAACTAGAGGATATCTAGATGGTGGGACTATAAAATTGTTTGAAAAAAAACATGTCAGAGGTTTGATCGATGAAAACGAAAATATGTTTTGCTTGATCGCTGGAAGGACAAATAAAACATATTTCGAGGGACATGGAGCACGCTTTTTTTGGAAACTAACAGAGTTCACAATTAGGCTATACAAATGGGCTGTAGAAAACAACCATACATGGCTGGCAAAACTGCTAAACCAAACCATTCTCCTTGTGTTTTTATTCTATGCCTATGTAGGATCGACAATATTTACATTGATAATCAATCCACTGTCTATGATACATACAGTGGGACTAGGGTTTAAACAGGCTGGGGAGGAACCATTTGTTGAACCTGCATGTGGATGGATACACACTATTGGTATAAACGGTGTAAAAAAGTGGAATGGATCATTCTATGGTCATCTTGCACTTCCACCCATAAACTTTCTTTTTAATGACTCATTCTACCCAGGCATTGTTGGTTTCACAGGCATAAAAATTGTGTCAAACCTCACTACTCTTAACTACACATATTTTGGATCTGCTTTCCATGTGAAAATAGATTCAGCTCCTCCAGAATAACAAAAAATTTTTTTGTGGCAGAAAATATGTAAGGGCTAAAACCTTTCTTTATCATCTAAATTGAATAGATGCCGGTAGAAAAATAGTTTTTAATAAGCCAATGCTATATCAGAACCCAACCAAATGAATAATACAATAAGAAGAATTCTTCCAAACTATTTTGAGATATTAGAGGGAAGTAGAACTGCAAACTACCTACATTGTAAACACATACCTGTATATTTCGATGCTTCAGAGAGCACCAGCAGTTTATGGAAAAAACATGACCTTGCTTTTCAAAACATGAAGGTAGCTGATATAAAACCTAGACAATCGCTTCTAGATCTTAAAATAGAGCTGGCAGAAAGAATTTTTCGGAAATGTGTTTTCTGCGAACGTAGATGTAAAGTCGATCGAAGAAAAAAGACTGGAAACTGTGGAGTAAAAGAAGCAAGGATATCATCAGAGTTTTTACATCTAGGTGAGGAACACATACTCATACCATCATACACCATTTTTTTCTCAGGATGTACATTTCACTGTGTGTTCTGTCAAAACTGGGATATCAGTCAGCACATCATAGGAAAACATGTAGAGCCAGAAATATTGGCTGGTATGATAGATAGAAGAAGACGAGAGGGAGCAAAAAATGTGAACTGGGTTGGAGGAGATCCAACACCTAACATAGTATACATACTAAAGGTGTTAAGAGCATGTGAGACAAACATACCGCAGATATGGAATTCGAACATGTACTGCTCGCTAGAAACCATGAAACTGCTAAAAGGAGTTGTTGATCTGTATCTCACTGATTTCAAATATGGCAATGACCGATGTGCAGAGAGGCTATCTATGGTTACTGGGTATACCAAAGTGGTGAAGAGAAACCACAGGATAGCATACAGGCAAGGCGAGATAATACTACGTCACCTGGTAATGCCAAACCATACAAGATGTTGCTCAGAAAAAATCCTACAATGGATCAAAGAAAACATACCCGATGTCGCGGTCAATATAATGTCTCAATACAGACCAGAATACAATGCAGTAGAGTATGAAGACATATCTCAGCCTATTTCAATGGATGAGTTCATGAGAGTAAAACTTTTTGCGGGCAAACTAAATCTAAATGAAATATAACCTTTCTTTTTTAGATTCTGTACTGTCCATATCTGAAATAAGCGGTGACACCTAACAGCATTATCACAACAACTACAGATAATACAACATACCACCAACTTGAGTCTGATCTATTTTTTACAACAATATTTTTAGATGAGGATTGATATCCTGCCTTTGCAGCAACAATCTTTAGGGTTGTATCCCAACTTACATCAGGAGCAGTAAAATTTACGACTCCCTGATAATCTGTTGTTTTATAGGTATCCATAAACTTGACAGAAACATCTGGCACACCATAGTTGTTTTCATCTTTGACTATTACTGTAAAAACCTCATTTTCTAGAACACGTGGCCTGACATATATGTAAAGCTCTCTGCGCTGGGGAGGGGGGCCGCTGTGATTATCTAGATCTATAACCTGTACAGATGAGGAGATGTGAAGATAACCCTGCTTGTAAGCCTCTAGAACATAGAAGGTATCTTCTTCTACAGATGGTGCTAAAAAAACAACACTTCCATTACTGTCAGAAAACTTTTGAACTGAGTTAAATACAACAGTAGCATCCTCAACAGGATTATTATCCATATCCAGTACTCTAACATCAAAATATTCTGTCTCATTCACCATCTTTTTAAAATCTATCCGCAGTTTCTTCTCTTCAACACCATGGTTTCTAATGGTTATTCTTTTCTCAGCAAAATTGTACCCATCTTTAACCGCATACACAAAACATTCCTTGTCCATAAACACAGATGGTGCTATGAAAACCAGTATTCCATGTGTATCTGTTTTTTCTTCTAACTCCATGCATCCTTTCCATATACTAACATCTTTTACAGGCACCCCGTTTTCATCAGAAACCTCAGCCACTACTTCCTCACCTTCATATACCTCAGAGGGGAACAATTCTAGGTTAAGATAATGATCTGATCCACGAGGCAATAAAAAAATTTTGATTTGTTTCTTCCAACTAACAGTGTCATATCCGGGTTTGGACACAGTCAATAAAAAATATCTGCTATCATTGATCTCAGGAGCAGACACATATGCTCTGCCATGAGTATCTGTAGTGTACTCAGAATATTTTTTATCCTCATAATAAACCTCTACCATAACATCTCCAAGCGGAAAACCATTTTCATCAACAACATCAACCTCCAAATCCCTCTTACCCGGCTCCACTATACATGGAACGACAACCTCCATCAATCTGACACCTAACCCCACAT
>QMSS01000069.1 GCA_003649715.1 Thermoplasmata archaeon | reverse complement strand
TATTTTGGATTCAGCCAGATCTTCGAAGGTGTAGTCTCTAGCATTGTTTAGTAGTTCTTCTGCTGTGATAATTACATACTCTATGGATTCTGATGACATATGAGGATTGTTGTTTTTTTTGTTCCAAATGTTTTTGTATAAATGGATACACCAGGGGTTGTCGACGATTTGTGAGACTATTCTGATGTCTTTCAGTAGTCCTCGTATGGCTCTGCTGCTGTTGTATGTATGTTTTTTTGTTTTTACTGTGAGATGTATGTTTTTGTAGTAGATGAGGCTTCCATTTTTTTGGTTGTATTGTAGCGGGTATATGTTTATGAACAGTATTGGGTATCCTCTGAGTATGTGGATTCCAATTGTTGAGTAGAGTTTTTCAGGAAAAATATTCTTTTTTGTCCCATGTTTTTTTTGCTGTTTTGGTTTTGAATGGTTTTTTTCTGCTATTAGTCTGTTTAGCGGCTGCCCTATTTCAATGTTGTATCCACTGCCTAGAAATGTTTTGCCTGATGTTGTTATTTCTATGTCTACAGGTTTTTGATTTGGTGGTAGAAGTATTTTGATGGGTTTTACTGGTATACATGGTTTTCCTAGGTTGTTGGAGTTTGGCAGGTTTTTTATGATTATTCTGTCGTAGATTTCTTTGTTTATCTCTATTTTTTCTATTTGTGGTTTGGGTATTGAGATTTCTATGTTTATTGTGTTTGTTGTGTTGCTTGTTTTTTCTGTGTTTTCTGTTGTGGATGCTGAGGTGGTTGTTGTGGTTGATGATATGAGTAGTAGTGTTGTTGTTATGAGTAGTAGTAGGGTGTAGTGTTTTTTAGAGGTTTTTTTCATTTTTAACCAACAACCATTTTTTTATCTGTTATGTTAAATAATTTTATGTTTGTGGTGGTATATATAGGTTGTCCTGTTTTTATAGAGTTGGGGGGTTTGAGGAGGGGGGAGGGTAATAGTAGTTTGGTATGATGTTTTTCTTGTTTTTGTGTGTATTTTTTTAGTAGATGATTTGGAAGTCTTTGTACTCATTTTTGTATTGTTCCTGTTTGATGTCTATGTGGGTGACATGTGCTAGGCTTGGCCCCTTGTGGCACCATTTGATTATTTCTTCTATGTTTTTTTCTTCTCCTTCGAATATTGCTTCTACTTTTCCATCGGATGTGTTTTTTACCCATCCTTTGAGTCCGAGTTGTTGTGCTTTGTCTCTAGTGCTTGCTCTAAACCATACTCCTTGTACTCTTCCTGATATTAGTAGATGCACTCTTTTTTTTGTCATTTTCCCTTGATCACCTCCCCAAAACATTTTTTTTGGTGAAAAATCACTTCATATTTTTTCTGATCAGTTGTTTTTTTATGGGTATATTCGGTTGATGGTTCTGGGGAATGGGATGGCGTCTTTGATGGTGTCTAGTTTGCATATCCACATGACTACTCGGTCTAGTCCTAGTCCAAATCCGCTGTGTGGGACACTTCCGTATCTGCGTGAGTCTAGGTAGAATGAGAAATCTTTTGGGTTGCTTCCTTGTTCTTTTAATGATTTTATTATTTCGTTGATGTCTGATTCTCTTTCTGATCCATCTAGTATTTCGTCTCCCATCTCGTTTGCTATGATGTTGAAGTTTAGTGTGACACGTGGGTTTGATGGATCCTTTTTTTTGTAGAATGCCATGATTTCTTTGGGGTAGTGTGTTACTACTAGTGGTTTGTCATGGTTTTCTACTAGTTTTCTTTCTTCTAGTATGCCGAGGTCTTTTCCATATTCGATGGGATGACCCTTTTTTTGTAGTATTTGTATGGCTTGGTCATAGGTTATTTCTGGGAATGGAACTGTTATTTTTTCTAGTTTTTTTGGATCCTGGCCGAGAACTGTTAGTTCTCTTTTGCATTCTTTTGCAACAGTTTTGCAGATATGTGATATGAGTTTTTCACCTAGTGTTAACATTTCTCTCATACTAGCCCATGCCTCTTCGACTTCTAGATGCCAGAATTCTGTTACATGTCTTGGTGTACGTGATTTTTCTGCTCGAAAACTTGGGGCGATGCAGTAGGCTTTTTCTACTGCCATTATGATGTTTTCAGCATATAGCTGCCAGCTTTGTGATAGATATGCTTTTTTGTCAAAATATTTTAGTTCGAATATTGTGGCGCCGCCTTCGCTTCCGGATGTGGTGAATATAGGTGGTTGTACCTCGATGTATCCATGGTTTCTAAGGAACTTATGGCTTGCCTCGAAGATCTTTGATCTGACTCTTAGTATGTTTGTCATTTTTTGTGATCTAAGCCATAGATGTCGTACATCGAGAAGGAATTCTTCGCTGTGATCCTTGGTTATAGGAAATGGTTCTGCGAAGTGGACAACATGGAAACGTGATACCTGTATTTCGTATCCACCTGGTGCACGGTCATCCTTTTTTACACTACCTGTTAGTTCTACTGATGATTCAATTAACGCTTTTTTTGCATCATCAAATTCTTTGTCAGGTAGACTGCCTCTTTTGACAGTTGTTTGAAGGATACCAGTTGAGTCTCTGAGTATTATGAAGACGATGTTTCCACTGCTTCTAGTTCTATAGATCCATCCTCGTATGTTGACTGTTTCATCAGTTTTTTTACCATCAAGTATTTCCTCTATCTTGGTCCATTTTTTAGCTGACATAACAATGACCCAGCAATTTTGTTCCAAACAGTTTTTCTTAGGAGGACATAATTATTGTTCCTGCATAAATGAATTACGGTTTATATGTGGTTCTACTAAAATTTGTCAAAAAAAAGAATTCATTTGTTTTTTCTTTCAGAAGTCTAGTTTTTTTGTTTTCCCCCATATTTTTTTCCTAAAAATAACTATGACATGAAGTGATAATGTCCTCATTTTTCTCTTCCGAATAAAACAGTTTTCAGGATATCCTTAGATTTATCACAAAAAAAATCCCACTCATCATATTTTTTTGTAAGACTTTTAAAATCTCTATTGTTTCTCTCAAAAGCAAAAGCCATTGATTTTTCTACTAAATGCTTAAATATAGCTTCTGTTATTATTGGGCATACCTTCTAAGAGGGCTCGAATTCATTAGATACAAAGAAATAACTTTGTGGCAATAAAAAAAATAAAAAAAATCTATGTTGGGGTAATAAGCTTGGATGATATGAACAGGTCCGTAGATGAGAATCCAATGCCTAAAGATAGTAGAGATGAGAGTATAGAAAATGTGAAGCCAGAAGAGGTTTCTACTTCTTCAGAAAATGAGGATTTACAGCAGAGGACAGGTGATACGTCAAAAAAAATTGGAGGAAAAGATGCTACATCCATAGAATCTAAACCATCAGCTGAAGAAAAAAAACAACCCACGGGGGGGGATAAAGAGAAGGGGGTTGGAGAGAAAAGGAAAAAAGGGGAAACAGTAGAAAAAAAAGCTGAGAAAGATGAATTCAAATATATTGTTAGACTTGCTAACACAGATCTTGATGGACATAAAAAGATCATCCATGGTCTCACTAAGATAAAGGGAATAGGGCTGCATATGGCTGTTTTTATTGCAGACACTGCAGGTGTCGACAGAGAAATGAAAATTGGTGATCTATCAGATGCTCAGATAAACAAAATCAAAGAGGTGATAGAAAACCTGGGCGATAAGGCTCCTGGATGGATGGTCAACCATCGTAGAGACTATGATACTGGAAAGGACATTCATTTGGTTAGCTCAGATGTAGACATGCGTCTCAGAGAAGACATCAACCTGTTAAAGATGATTAGATCATATCGTGGCATTAGACATGAGCTTGGTCTACCTGTGAGAGGACAGCGTACAAGATCTAATGGACGCACAGGACTAGCATTAGGTGTGTCCCGTAAGGAACAAAGGCAGAAAAAATAAGATGAGTGATGCCTGATGGGTAAACCGAAGTTTCCACGTAAAAAATATGATACACCTCTTCATCCATGGAAAGAAGATCGTATCAAAACCGAGCATGAGTTGATCAAAAAATATGGTCTCAAAAACCATCGGGAGATATGGAGGGCAAAAACTGTTTTGAGAAAATATCGACGGCAGGCAAGAGATCTACTTGCAAAAATCAGTGGAAATGATCCTCAGGTTAAAAAAGAGAGTGAGCAGCTTCTCCTCCATCTAACAAGAATGAGCATACTACCAGCGGGCTCAACACTAGATGATGTACTGGCGTTGGACACTGAGGCTATACTATCAAGACGGCTTCAAACACTTGTATATCTTAAGGGACTGGCAAATACGATTAGACAAGCAAGACAACTCATCTCACATGGACACATAGCAATTGGAGGAAGAAAAGTAACTGTGCCAGGATACATGGTCACAAAAGATGAAGAAAACAAAATAGGATACACTGCCAACTCTCCGCTTAACAATGCAGCGCATCCAGCACGTCCCAGCACAGACATCTACAGAACAACAACTCCGGCTGCTGCTGTTGCTAAAAAGATAGTAAAAAAACCATCTAGCCAAAAACCTGCTGAGGAGGAAAAAAAGGAGGGATCTAAAGAGAAAACAGAGTTGACAGAAAAAAAAGAAGAATCATCTGAAAAACAAGTAGAGACATCTTCTGAGAAAAACGAGGAGAAAAAAGAAAAAATTGATGATAATAAAAAACCTGGAAAAGAAGAGGATCCTAAAACATAATCCTTCTTTATTGTTGTAGAAATAAAAGGGAAGATAGATATGGGTAAAAAAGGAATTGCACACATATATGCATCCTTTAACAACATAATCGTGACAATAACGGACATAACTGGTGCTGAGACCATTGCACGATGCTCTGGAGGGATGGTTACCAAATCAGCGAAAGATGAGGGATCACCATATGTAGCCATGAAGGTTGCGCAAATCGCAGCAGAAACCGCATTGGAAAAAGGAATTGATGTTGTAAACGTTAGAATAAGGGGGAGAGGAGGCAAAAAAGGTGGATCACCAGGACGTGGAGCGCAAACAGCCATAAGATCTCTTGTAAGAGCAGGATTAAAAATTGGTACAATAGAGGATGTAACACCACATCCACATGACGGCTGTAAACCTAAGGGCGGAAAACGTGGGAGACGTATCTGAGAAAAAAATGGTTTTTTAGAGTGGGGATAAAAGATGAAGGTAACCACATTGGAGTTAAAACCAAACAAAGCTGTTTTAAAAATCGAAAATACAAAACCCTATTTTGTAAACTCACTAAGAAGAATCATGCTATCTGAGCTCCCTAAACTAGCTATCGAAGATGTTATAATATATGATAACACAACACCATTGTTTGATGAAATAATAGCACATCGACTAGGAATGATTCCACTACCAACTGATCTAAAACTATTAACATTTCGAGACCAATGCACCTGTAAGGGAAAGGGATGCCCCAACTGTACGGTTCGATACACATTAAGCAAAGAGGGAGAGGGAGTAGTATATTCTGGTGACCTGCAGCCTGAGGAGAAAAGCTGGGCGATAAAAGAAGACAAAATACCAATAGTAGAGCTCACAAAGGATCAGCGGCTCATACTTGAGGTAGAGGCAATACTTGGGAGAGGCAAGGATCATGCGAAATGGCAGGCGGTACAGGCACCAGCATACAAATATTATCCCATCATAGAAATTGATCACAAAAAATGTGATTTATGTAAAAAATGCATAGAGGAATGTCCAAAAAACATTTTGGAGATCAAAAACAAAAAACTATCTGTGAAAGACATAGAAAAATGCACATTATGCAGAACATGCATGGATGTATGTGAAAAAAATGCTATAACTGTGAGAGGAGATGAAAACAAATTTATATTTCGTTTCGAAACTGATGGTTCACTGACTGCAAAAGAAGCGCTGCTGGAATCTGCAAGTATTCTTGAAAAAAAATATGAGGAACTAGGTAAACTTCTCAAAAAACTAAAATAAAAAAACCAATTTTTTATCATTCTATTTTTTTTGATCAAAAAAAAGATTTTGTCTAAAAAATTTCTTTTTTCCTCTGATCTGCCTATCCAAATTTTTGCTTTGTAATACATTTTTTTCTTATTTTTTTTATGTGTGGTACCAAAAACATCTTTTTATATAAACTTGTATTTTAGGTTTTTGTGGTTTCCATACATAGGATCCTATAGAAATGATTCCTGTGGGGGCCTGTGGGGTAGCTTGGTATCCTTGTGGCTTCGGGAGCCATAGACCTGAGTTCAAATCTCAGCAGGCCCACTAATCCTCTTAGGTATTGCAGGGTATAATGCTATCAAGATTTTGAGAAATTTTAGGGGAAAGATGTGAATTTATCTATCTCGTCCTGCTCTACTCTGTTTTTCTTTTTCTGCCTCAAGATATTTGTATAAAATTTCCTTCATTTGTTCCATATGATATTTCAATCTTTCATCACGATAATTTGAAATCTTTTCTAAAATAATCTCTTCATTATCATATTTTCCTTTTAGTGTCACCTTCTTGTATCTCTTATTAAGGCGAAGTTTTGACTCAAATTTCCGCATCTCATGTATAACAATATTTTCTGCCAGCTGATACATTCTTTGGTACAGTTTAACAACATCTTCTCTAAAAGGATAGATTGCTTTTGTTTTAAATGGATGATATACTATTTTTAGAAAATTTTGCTCCATGGGTTTAGATGATATGTATCTACTGATATAAATCTTATTAGATAGAGATTTTATTCCATATATAACACGTCAAACTATGAATTGTTGAGATGGGATCGAAATCTTAAGTTGACAACATCTGTTTGGCAACATAAAATTTAAATTATGGATATTTATATACTAGAAAAAGAAAGAATGGGGAAGAAAGAGTGGGGAGGCAGAAAATGAAAGAAAGTTAGTAACTATAGTAATTATTTTTATAATTTCAATTGCGCTAGCGCTAATGCCAGCAAAAGCAACACTCCAGTCAAAGGCAGAAGATGTAAAAAATAAAATGGTAAATACAACCACTCATAACGATATCAGAGAATATGACCTAGCAAAAAAAGCTAGAAACTTTCTAGATAACTGGATAGAATCTGAAGAAATAGGCGTAAAATCTTACCAAATAAAAGAAACCCTCAAAACCCTGAAAGAATATAAAGAAAAACTTGAATTTAGAAAAGACATCAATAAAATATGGAATCTAAAAGAAATATCCGAAAGAAAAAAACTACTTTCTGATATTGAATTAGAGATTAGATGGCTAGAATATGCCCTTGATTTTAAAAATTATAGGCATATGGAAAAAGTAGAAAATGCTCAATTCCCTACTGGTAAACCCTTAAATGATCCTCCTATTACATTATATCCAAACAAAGCATATGGAGACAGCGGAACCGAGGGAAACGCAGGTGCGAGATGGGATGCGTTTTGCATAGACCCTGGTCACGCTCCAGGTATTGGGCTTACTTACACTGATGCAGGTTGTTATTTTGGCAAAGCATGGGCCTTTTCAACC
>QMSS01000068.1 GCA_003649715.1 Thermoplasmata archaeon | reverse complement strand
TCAATTATCGTGAGATCAGCACGTTTCTTCTCCCATTTTATGTATCTTGGCTCATAGCCAAGAACTTCTTCTACAAAATATTTTACAAACCTGTAACGAACGTCATGCTCTGAGGAACCTTTTTCAATTTCCTTAATAATCTTTTGAAATGATTTTAGTACATTTCCTGCAAAGTTATCATGACTACTCAATGATTCACCTCATAAGGATATAATCATCAACTCCCACATTATCGAAATTCCAAAATTACGAATGGCAGAATAGCACTTATATTTTATCTTTTATTGATTGGTTTACTGGTTTATACTGGTTTATATTAGTTTATTAACCAAAATTAGGGAGCTAAAAATTACCTTTGGGATTTAGAATTTCTTGGAAAAGAAGACCATATATCGGATACTCCTATATTTAGAGTTAAAGATATTATTTTTTAGCCAGAGAAATACCTAGAATATAGCCACTATCTTGGTAAAAAGAATTAGGTAAAGAGAAAATGAAAATATGGAAGTTTTTTGGATGTACAAACTATTCTAACTTCAAATATACCAGAAATTTTAACGATAAAAAACGATAGTTTTTAAAAGAAGAAACTCAACAGAACATACGCTCTGACTCTTGTTTCCTAAAATTATTTTCGGGAGATGATAACGGGTCTGCCGGGATTTGAACCCGGGTGAGAGGCTCCGGAGGCCTCTGTGATATCCAAGCTACACTACAGACCCTCACTGCGATTTGATGAACAAAAATTATCGAAAAATATGAAATCGCTTATCATCTACTGCCATGTATAGAACTGTGTTAAAAAATTTTTGTTTTTTTGTGAGACGATGTATAGATTTCTTCCTCTAGTTTTTCTCCGGGGTGCTGCCGGCAGTTTGGTTGTTTGGTTTCTGTTCTGTTACTGTTTTTTCTTGTGTTTTTTGGTTGTTTGTTGTATGTTTTTTGCTTTTAAATTCGGTGTATCCGCATCGCCCGCAGCTTAATCTGTCTTTATGTTCGGCAAGGAATACTCCTTCTCCGCATTTGGGGCAGTTTCGTCGCAGTCGAATTATTTTGTTTCCTTCTACTTTGAATAACTCTCTTTTTTTCATGTTTTTTATTCCTTCTTTTCTGAGATTTTTTGTTTATCAGTTTGTTTTTCAGATGGCTCTTCTTTTTTGTCTGTAGATGCTGGTTTTGTTTCTTCTGCTGTCTCTTGTCTTTTGTTTTGTTCCTTTGTTTCCATAGGTTTTGTTTCTTCTTCTGGTTGTTTGGGTTTGGCGGTATCTTCAGCTTTTTTCTCTACTGTCTTCTCTTCTCCAAGTATTTTGTTTCTTTTTAAGATATGTTTTCTTTCGATGGTTTTTGCCTTTTCTGTGGAGGAGTAGATTTTTGCATATCCTCTTGTTTCTTGGATTCCGAAACTGGATCTCATGTGGTTGATTATTATGTTTTCTTTTTTTACATTGAGTTTTTCAGCCAGTTTACTTCTTAGTATTTCTCTGTTAGGTGTGCCTTCATCTTTGTGATGAACAATGAAATGTATCTCAGTTCTGTTTAGTAGGGGGTTGTTTCTTTTAGATTCGATTTCGATGTCCATAGGTATCACATCTTGTCTAATACTTCCTTCACTTTCTTTTTGTGTTCTGATGTTGCTTTAACTACCAGGACCCCTTTATTCGGCAATCCATATATTATAGTTACGTCTTTTGGTGCAAGTAGGATGGCTGGTAGAGCTGCCAGGTCTTCTTCGCCTTCAACCTCTATACATATATGATTTTTATCTAATTCCTTGTATGCTGATTCTATGGCTTTCCATAGCTCATCTGTGATGAATCCTGGAGGATTCCTTATTTTGATATGTTTTCCTTTGAATTGTTGTATGGCTTCTTTCATGTTTGTTGAGGAGTATTTTTTCCGTTTGATTATGTAGTCAACTATGCATATGACTGGGTTGATGTTGTTTTTTAGTAGCGTATATGTTACCAGATCTCCTATAGATACAACGTGTTTTTCTTTTTTCAGTAATTTTATGAGTTTTTTTTCATCTGTGATTAACTTTCCAATTGGTTCTCTCAGTTTTCTTCTTATTTGTGATGGTAGTTTATGCATGTCTATTATCTTACCTTTAGAGCATAGGATCCTGGTGTGGTTATGTTCATTTTTTTAGCAATCTGAGAGTGATCTGGATCTCTTATTATAACATATCCACTCCATCTTTTGGAGGTTGGGAGTGAGCATCTCGGGCAGACGTCATTGTCTGTTAATAGATGGCAATTTTTACATGCCTTTAGATTCTTCATTTTCTACCCTTCTTCTTTTTTTCCTTCTTTTTATCTCTCTTCTTCTCTTTTTCTTCTTCTTTTTTTTCTGGTTCATAAATCCATTCATGAACACCGAGAGCGGGTTGTCTCATTGTTAAACCAATTTTGCTTTCACGTGCGGATAGTTCATTGAGACTTACAGCAACTATTCTTGCTCTGATAGAATCCCCTGTTTTAAGCACCTTCTTTTTTTCTCTACCGACTATCCTCTCATTCTCTACATCTACCTCAACATAATCATTCATGATCTGGCTCATATGGATGAGTGCATCGAGGGCTCCTATGTGACAGAATGCACCGAACTCTACAACCTCGCATACTATCCCATCAACTATCTCCTGCAGTAATGGTTTAAAGGTTAGAGCTTCGAATTCTACCTTTTGATACATCCCCCCATCTCCATGGATCACTATACCATCACCAATGGGGTTGATGTTTCCTACTGCAACAATGACTCCACGGTCCTTTCTCACCGTGCCCTCAAAGGTTTTTTGAACAGTCTCTTCAACTACTTTATTTAGATCCTCTCCAAACATCTCTGGAGGTATCCTAACTGTATCTCTTATTCTTATCATAGTATACATTTCTATCCCTTTCTCGGCAAAGCGATTGGATATCGACCTGGAATATACTTTCCTCTTATATTCTTTTTTGAAACCCTGGCCTTAATAGATATAATGGATGAGTCTAAATTAGTTTTTTCCTCTATATGTACAAAAAATGGTATGGGAAAAACCTAGTTTTTTAGCCGTCACAGCTGTTTTTTTGTCAGAAGTGTTCTTTTTGGGCCACAATCCTTTGTTCAGGATGACTGATCATTGATTAAAGTTTAAAATCATACATCATTATCCAAAATCCCAAGAACAATTATCCATAACCTGTTGATATTCATTCACCAAAAAAATGAATAAGAACTTAACAAATAACTTAACAATACTATTTCTAAGAATTAACCACAACTTATTAAAATAGAATTTTGTTATCACAGAAAAAGCTCATATCAAAAGAAACAATGGAATAAAAAAGGGGAACATGGAGATATGGTAGAATTCAAAGTTGTAATAAACGATCCAAAGAGCGGAAGATCACATCAACTTCAGGTTACCGGACATCACGCCAACTCATTGATAGGAAAAAAAATAGGCGACGAAGTAGATGGCATATTCGTATCCCTACCAGGATACAGACTCCAAATAACGGGTGGTACAGACAAAGACGGTTTTCCCATGAGACGAGACCTACCGAGTTCATCCCGTAGGAGACTCCTGTTAAGTAAAAGCATTGGGTACAGACCAAAGGAAAAAGGAAAAAGGAAGAAAAAAACCGTTAGAGGAAACACAATAAGTCAAGACATAGTCCAGATAAACATGAAAGTCACAAAATATAGCTCAAAACCCATCGAACAACTTCTCAACATAGAAAAAAAAGATGAGAAGAAAGAGGAAGAGGAACAAAAATGAGTTTCCAAAAACAACCTGAGATCAACATTGGAATGATCGGCCATGTTGATCATGGAAAAACCACGCTTACTCAGAGACTAACTGGTAAATGGACTGATGAACACTCCGAAGAACTAAAAAGAGGTATCTCCATAAGACTTGGATATGCTGATGCTGCCTTCTATAAATGCCCCAACTGTGATGAACCACAATGTTATTCTACAAAAAAAACCTGTCCTGTATGCGGAAGTACAACAGAACTGCTAAGAGTTGTATCCTTCGTTGACGCACCAGGACATGAGACATTGATGGCCACTATGCTATCAGGTGCTGCTATCATGGATGGCGCTGTGCTTGTTATAGCAGCAGATGAACCATGCCCTCAACCTCAAACCCGAGAACATCTAATGGCATTAGAGATTGTGGGAACAGAAAACATCGTTATCGTGCAGAACAAAATAGATCTCGTATCTGAAAAAGAGGCTATAAAAAACTACAATCAAATCCTAGGTTTTATAAAAGGAACATGTGCCGAAAATGCACCCATAATACCTGTAAGTGCACACCACGACATAAACATCGACGTACTTATACAGGCAATGGAAGAACACATTCCAACACCCAAACGAGATATCAACAAACCACCACTCATGTATATAGCCAGAAGTTTTGATGTAAACAAACCAGGTTCAACACCTCATGAGCTTAAAGGAGGCGTCGTCGGAGGGTCACTAATCCAAGGTGTTCTGAATGTAGATGATGAAATCGAAATAGCCCCTGGCAGAAAGATAGAAAGCGAGGGAAAACAATTTTTGGAGCCTATTATCACCCGGGTAAACTCATTGTTCACGGGTGGTATGCCAATAAAGCAGGCTACACCAGGTGGGCTATTAGCTATTGGCACCTGTCTTGACCCGGCTAGAGTGAAATCCGACTCTCTCGCAGGACGTGTAGTAGGAAAACCCGGATCACTACCACCTGTGCTAGAAGATTTTGATTTATCAATACATCTTCTAAAACGCGTTGTCGGCACTATAGAGGAAAAAAACGTTGAACCTATAAAGACAAATGAACCGCTTATGCTAACCGTTGGTACAGCCACAACCGTTGGAATTGTCACAAAAATATATGAAAACAAGGTCAATGTCAAACTAAAGATATCTGTCTGCGCCGAAGAAGGACAAAGAATTGCGGTTAGCAGAAGGATTGAAGGAAAATGGCATCTAATAGGATATGGAGAGATAAAGATAAAAAAAACATAGTGATACTAGACAGCAGCGCCATAATGATGCTATTTGAATTCTCCATAGACCTAGAAAATGAGTTAACAAGACTCCTTGGTACCTATCATATTGTTATCCCACATCTAGTTACAAGAGAATTGGAAATTCTATCAAAACATGGACAGGGTAAAAAAAGATTAAAGGCAAAGGCAGCATTGAAACTAATAGAGAAATATGAAATCGTTGAGATAGACGAAGAGAAAGAAGATGTAGATAGAGCAGTCCTTCGTTTAGCTAAAAAACTTCAAGCCAAGGTTGCTACCAACGACAAACAGTTGAGAAAAGAACTTAAAAAGGCGTCCCTTCAAGTTATATTTTTACGTGGCAAGAAAAAACTTGTTTTAGAATAACTATTCAACCAAAAAACTGTTTTTTTTCTGTAGAAAACATCTGAAAAAAATAGACAATGTTTGAATAAAATGTGTTGAAAAAGAAGTCTTTATAAGGAAAACCAATATTTCATATTTTTGTCAAACCCTAATATTTTGAATGTCGGGGTGGCTCAGCCTGGTTAGAGCGCCTGACTCATAAGCATCAGCTGAAAAGGTTCGTATTTAACCAGGTGCTGAGATATCAGGAGGTCGCGGGCTCAAATCCCGCCCCCGACATAAAAAACCGTGAAGATGCGGTACAGCTGAATTTGTTTCTTATTTTTTTACTTTCTCTTGGTTTATTCTGCACGGAAGTCATCGCATGGTTCATCTTCTTCCATTGGCCTAGCATGTTCTGGATGAGATGGCTGTAGACATATTTCACGTGAGATTTTTTTCATAGGTTTTCCACAACATTCCGGTGGTTTCTCTTCTTTCTCATATATAGTTGCTGTCCTCTTGCATGATTGACATTCATATACTTCTTTTATTTCTTTTTTTAATAATATTTTTAGATCCTTCCTTATAGGTAAACCAAAATGTTTTGTCTCTAAATAAAACTAACTATTATATTGATATTTTGGGGAGATGATGGCGGATGTTGCTTGGGTTAAATGGATAAATTAATATGCATGATTTATGTTGCAGGCTGTGGCCGATAAAAATGAGATTTGATGTGGATGTTAAAACAAATATTTTACTAGGAATTTTTGTTGGAAGCATAGTCACCGCAAATCTAATTGGTTTAAAAATAGCTGATTTTGGAATTTTTGAAGCAAGCGTCGGTATCCTTGTTTTTCCAATAACCTTTCTTGTCACAGACATAATTGAGGAGGTTCATGGAAGAGAGAAGGCGAAGGAATTTGTTTTGGTAGGTTTTATTGTATTGATCTTTGTGTTACTTATAACCTCTTTAGCTGTTGTTCTACCTTTTGCAGATCGAAGCTGGGTGAAGGAGGAAGAATATACAAAAATTTTTGGTATGAGCATTAGAATCTTTATAGCAAGTATCACCGCCTTCGTTATTGCTCAGATACATGATGTTTGGGCTTTTAATTTCTGGAAACAAAAAACTAAAGGACGGTTTTTATGGTTGAGAAATAATTTAAGCACAATCGTGAGTCAATTTTTAGACACAACATTGTTTATGTTCATTGCCTTCTATGGCATGAGTCCTAATTTCACAATAAGTTATGTGTTTACACTAGTTATCCCATATTGGCTGGTTAAAGTCTTATTCGCATTTTTCGATACACCATTTTGCTATCTAGGTGTAAGATGGCTAAAAAGGAGTGGATAATTAGAACAGATAGGGTTTTAAATACAATTTTGTATTTGGTACATTGAACATTTAGAGTTGGTGGATTAATCTATGAATATGAGTCATTCGTTGGATGAGATACGAAGCAAAGCTCATAGTATCAACTGTCAGCTATCAGAAGAGGGGTATACCCCCAGGGAGATAGAGATTATAGGTTACTATCTAAATAGAATTGCCGCGAGTTATCTTAGCTACTTTACACATAAGGAATATGAGAGAAGCATAGGAGAGGATATGTCTCTTCAAGAGGCGGAGCAGAAATATACACATTTAGAGGAGATGAACAGAGTAGAATCCTCAGATATTCCCTAAATGATCCTCTCCTGCATTCCAGATCACCCCCCTTTGTTCTTTTTATATCCCCTGACCTTGATGAACAACATGATATAGGTTTAACCTGATCAGCTGGTAGTAATATCTATCATGTTTTTTTTGACAAAAAATTATTCTGGATGGAAGGTGGTTGTTTGTTTTTTAAAGCCCAAAAAACTTTTTGTACAAAATCAATTAATTATTTTGTATATTTTATATTTTTGGTAATGGGTGTAAAGATATCTGGTAATGTTTGTACAACAATTTCTTTATAAACCATAATTCAACACCTTTGTATTGGAAATAATATGATCGTTGTTGGACTGCTTTCGAGTGAAGAGGAAGCAAATGAGATAAGATACATTGCTAAGGTATGCACTGTTGAGGATAGAATCCGTTTTATCGTTCACATCCAAAAAATCAAGGATCTACTTAGAGAGCAAAAACGCTAGAATGAATAGGAATATAAAAGGTCTAACAAAAGTGTTTTAGGCTGTTGAAAAATTCTGATTTTATAGAATTTTTTTAACAAATGCTTCAGTAATTGAAATTATTCAATGTTTATTTTGTATCTATTCACCGTTGAAAAATGGAGTAATGTATGTTAAT
>QMSS01000067.1 GCA_003649715.1 Thermoplasmata archaeon | reverse complement strand
TAATTGTTTCACCGGTTTCATTATCCGTTACCACACCAACAATATATGTTGGTTGGGTGAAAAACGGTGTTAACGTGATGTTTACCCAGTATACACCAGGATTATCGATAGTCAGACTCCAGTTCATGTATGTAACATATCCATCGAGAGACGCCAGGATCGTGTAGAAGCCGTAGGGGGCATCGACTAAGCTGAGTATATACTCCCCAGCAGAGTTTGTAGTGTTTTCAATGGCGAAAGAGTCTGGTCCACCGATGTCTCCACCAAAGAGGTCACCTCCTTCGACGAGGAGGATGGTGACATTTGACAGAGGGTTTCTGGTGACATGATCCTTTACAACACCACGTACTGTCACATTTGAGATGTTACCACCGGGTGGACCCCCCATATCTATTGAGAAGTTCACCCAGTTTGTCTCATTCGCAACAACCTCTACACCATTAACAGTCCAAGGTGGAAAACCATTCTCACCCTCCTTATAAGCAAAAACATCGTAAATACCTGTTGAAACATTATTATCAAAAATGTAGAAACCACTCTCATCAGTCAAAACAGAAGCGAAGAATGGTTCACCAACAGTCCTATTAACACAAACAGTTGCACCTGGAATCGGTTCACCCGTACCACTAACCTTCACATAACCACAAACCGTACCATTGCCACTCTCATTACCAGGACCACCACCACTGCTTACATTGAAATCCAACCAAACAGTCTCATTAACACCAACACTAATATTATTGAACGTCCAAGGTGAAAAAACACCATCCTTGAATGCAGTTACATCATAGATGCCTGCTGAAACATTACCATCAAAAACATAGAAACCAGAATCATTGGTCAAAACACAAGCAAAAAATGGCTCACCAACAGTCCTATTAACACAAACAGTTGCACCCGGTACAGGCTGATAACTACCATTAACCTCCAATCTCACATAACCACAAACCGTACCATTACCAGGACCAGGTGGACCGCCGCCTTCAAATAATGTTAGATTTTCTATTCTATGATCTCCAGGAAGAATTGAAATATTTTTAAACTGTGAATGGAAATTATCTAGAGACGCTTCAAGTGTATAATTTCCAGGTGGAATATTCTCAAAACAATAACCGCCAGAGGAATTTGTTATATCACTACCATTAAAAGGTCCATCAGTCTGATTTAGCCATACTATTGCACCAACAGCCATGCTACCATTGGTATAATTAACGAAACCATAAACACTACAATTTTCATCTCCAGAGGAAATATTAATATCTGGTAGTATATGAAGCCAATTAATTTCTGGATAGAATGTGTAGTTTGCCTCCACATAGAAAATGTTTTCTTTAAATACTGATACACTATAGTTTCCAGATGAGATATTATTGTCAAATATGTAAAAACCTGTTTCATTTGTAGTCACACATGAAAAAAATACTTCTCCCTCTGTTCTATTAACGCAGACTGTAGCATTTACAATCCCCTCACCAGTAATATTACTTCTGACATATCCACAAACCGTACCATTACCAGGACCAGGTGGGCCTGTATGAGTTAGAGTAAGATTAGCCCATATGATTTCACTAGTATTTATCTTGACATTAGTATAGTTAATTGTATTATATCCTTGTTTCTCGGCAGAGAAATTGAAATAACCACCAAATACTCCTATCTCATAGTATCCATATTCATCTGTAAAGGTTGAGTTCATCCAGCTTTCGCTTTCGTTGAAAAATGTTATGTTTACTTCCTGCAAGGATAGTCCCTGTGGATCTGTTACAAATCCCTTAACATAGGATGTAATTGGAGGTTGCTGTGCCTGGGCTACATCCATAAAATGTATGATGCCAGTGAAAGATGCTAAAAGCATACCGGTTATAATCAATGTACTCAAAAGCTTCTTCTCTATACTCTTCTCTATCAAAACTTTTTTTCTGCATCCCATCTCCTATCACCCAAGTTTTTTTGGAGAAATCTTCCTAACACCAACCAAGGGAGAAAGTATGTGGTTGGATCAATCTGGAAAACCTAATAAAGTAGTTGATTAAAAAACTTTCGTAAAAATTTGGTGGGGAATTTTCTACAAAAAATAGAGTGGTTTTTTATTTTTTGTTTTTCAACATAGAAGAATGGAGTATGAAGAATAGTCGGTGTAGTAGGTTGTGTATCTTTTGATATAGGTTTTCATTAGAGTTTTTATTAGGCAATGATGTTTGTATTGCATGCGTTATCTTTGATGATTTTTTTGTATGAGTGTTTTTACATATTATTGTGCTGTGACCGGAGTTTTTGTTGTTTATGATTATGTTTCCATTTTTGTTGTTTGATATATCGCAGTTTGTTATTTGGTTGTAGTAGGATTTTGATAGATATATTCCATATACTGTGTTGTTGTGTATTTTGCAGTTTGATATGGTGTTGTTGTCGGAGGTTGTTATTGCGTCTATTCCGGCATGTGTGTTGTTGTGTATTTTGCAGTTTGATATGGTGTTGTGTGATGAGTATTGTATTTCTATGGCATCGCAGTTTTTGTAGAATTCACAGTTGGTTATTTTGTTGTTGGTTGTTTGTAGCTGTGGTGTTCCTAGCAATGCTATGCCTTCGTCATTGCATCCATGTATGGTGCAGTTTGATATGGTGTTGTGTGATGACCATATTCCTATTCCAATTGGTGCGTTTTTTATTATGCAGTTTTTTATAGTTGTGTATGGAGCGGTTATTTTTATGGCCATGTTGTAGATTTTGTTTTTGTGGTTTTTTATTGTTATGTTGTTGATGGTCACATTTGATGTTGTGATATGAATAGTGTATCTGTTTTTGGGTGATGAGCATATTATGGTTTTTTCTTTGTTTTCACCTAATAGTCTGATTCTTTTTTTTATTTGTATTGTTTCGTTGTATGTTCCTTTTTTTATGTATATTGTTGAATTAGGTGTTGCATTGTTGATTGCTTGTTGGATTTTTTTGTAGTCTCCATGTCCCTTTTTGTCTACGATGATGTAGAGTAGAGGGTTTGTTTTGTTGTTTGGCGTATTGTTTTTTGTTGTTATTTTAGTTGCAGTGGATATGAATGTTTTTGTTTCTGTTGTTAGGTGCGTGAGTAGGGTTGTTAAAAGGAGTAATGTTAGTAGGATAGACATTGTTGTTTTTAGTGTTTTCTTTCGTTTCATTTCTTTCATTTCCTTTCACGCCTCTATAAGACTTGGCGTGCTATTATATAGCCTGCTAATGTTTCTCAATACTTGTATTTAAAGTTTTTTAGGAAAAATATCATGGATGGCATAATATCAGAATGAAAAAAAGTGGGAGTGAAGTAGATAGAGGAGGTCTTGTAGGGGTTTGTCTGTAAACATAGGGGGTAAATCTATGTCAATCTCTTTTTGAAAAAAGATATGGATAAAAAATTATGGGCTTCGTGATAGGTATGGATGCAAGTATTTTTCTTAGAAAATCTTCCTTTTGGTATCTTTGTGTCAGAAAAAATGTGGTTTGGAGAAAGATTGAAGGGTTGTCTGAACAGATGGATCAGGTGGTGTTTTTAGTTTTCTTGTTTTTCTACTAATAGTGTGGTGGTTCCTTGTGGAACTACAAGTATTCTTGCATTTTTTCCTGCCAGTGAAAAAGCTTTTTGTAATGCTTCATCTGGGGTGGATGCATGTTTGAATCTAAATATGTTTTCAACTTCGGATTTGCTCATGGAGGAGACTAGTATGACTGTGTGGTTTTCAACAGCTTTGAGATGATAGTATGCCTTGTGGGCTCCTATTAGAAAGTTTTTTCTGAGAGATTTCTCTACTTCCTCAGATGTTTTATGCTTTTTCAGCCAGTCGATGTACAGCTGGCTTCCATGGCCTTCTGGGCATTCTGCTACTAAGATGAGGACACCATTTTCTTTTAGTACAGATGTGGCATTGTGAAGTGCCTTTACTACCTGATACATGTCTATGTCATGTGGATGCCCATTTGCAGCTGCAACAACTATGTCTGGTTTCTCAGATACCATTCTTTTATACATGCTGTCTACCATCTTGATTCCTGCGTCGAGGACAGACTCAGGTTTTCCAGCCCATGCTCCAACTATTCGGTGATTTGAGTTGAGTACAACATTTAATGCAAAATCGCATCCCACTAGATGCATGGCTTCGTTCATGTCTTGATGAACAGGGTTTTCTTTTAAAACACCGGTTTGCGCATGTTTTTCAAATAATAGCTGATGATTTCTTTGGATACATGTGCGAGATGCTATTCCTGGTAGGATGCTTTTTCTTGTGCCACCATATCCCGCAAAATAATGATATTCGATGTCTCCGAGAACGATTTTTATGTCAGCCTCTACATAGTCTCTTAGAATCTCAACATTGTTTCCACTACGGGTTTTACCCACATTTATATATTCCCCATGGTCGACATCATTTGATATGACTCTGTAGTTTCTGGTAATCTTGTCCCCCACGATTTTTTTGATTATATCAAATGAGGGGGGTTTATGTGTTCCATTTGCAATGATTATGACAACATCAGAATCATATACGTTTGCCTCTTTTAATTCATCTAATATGGGTGGTAGGAGTTGTTGTGTAGGGCATGGACGTGTATGGTCATCAACCACTATAGCAACCCTGTCACCTCGGTTTGCCATCTCAGAGAGTCTGTCTGTGCCCAATGGATTATACAGGGCATCTTTTATCATGGATCCTGGATGCTCAGGAGGTATTATCTCCTGTGGTAGAAGTAGTTCGATAAAGTTTTTATCTGGCACATCTAAGGGCAGTGTTTTTTTGCCATATGGTAGTTGAACCAGCATTTTTTCCTATCCAAAAAAAACATGTTTTTTATCTTTTTGAATAATGTTTACTCCATCTCACCTTTCTGGGTATACGTTTTAGTTTCAGCATGTTTTTCTGACATTTGTTTTTACAAAAATATAGAACTGTTCCATCTTTTCTGACAAACATTTTACCAGTGCCAGGTTCAATTTCGTTGCCACAAAATGAGCAAATCCTTCTCTCCACCATAGGATAGACAGCTCCCCTTTATATTTTACCTACTTTTTTTATCTTCCACCGCCTAATCTTCTTGCCTCTCTCTGTGTCTCATTTAGCATTAAAATGTCACCTAATCTAACTGGTCCCATGACGTTTCTGGTTATGATTTTCCCCTTGTCTCTTCCATCTAGTACTCTTACCTTAACCTGATAGGCCTCCCCAGCCATACCTGTTCTGCCGATGATTTCTACAACCTCGCAGGGGGTTCCTTCTATCATGGTTTCTAACCTTGATTTTGACTTTTAACAGCCTCTATTTTTTTTACAATGTTTTCAATCCCATCTTTTTCTTTTCCAGGATTGATTATAGCTACTGCTGCAGTTGGAACATTTAGACCAGCGGCATTTCCTAGTTCTTCTTTGCTGGGAACATAGGTGTATGGAATGTTTTTTTCCTCGCATAATACTGGCATATGGGCAAGTATCTCCTCGGGGGATACGTCCTCAGCCATAACAACAAGTTTCGCTTGTCCTCTCTCCACATGCTTGGTTGTTTCATTTGTCCCCTTACATATTTTTCCGGTGTCTCGTGCCTTTTCTACCAAGTCATAGGCTAAGTCTTGTAATTCTTTTGGTGTTTTAAACCGTACATACATTGGCATATATTATCTTAGCCTCCTTTCTTCTTTTCTGAAACATTTTTTTTCTAACGAAATAATTGTTTTTCTATCATCCATTATCCATTTTATTTTTTGGGGGATGTGAAAGATGGAATGCGGGGGATATATAAAAATCTTTTTCAGAAAAAAGTAGCTCCGAAAGTAGATACAGAAACGACCAATTGTAGTGAATTCTACTATCAACATGCTTTTAAAGAATTAGATCAATGATAAAAATTGTTTCACAATAAATGCGGGTATATGTGTTGGTTTCGCACCGACAAATAAGTGAAGATGATCCGGCATAATCTCCAACGCAAGGGTCCGTAGTTGAAGTTTTTTGTATTACTTTGTCTGTATGATGTTCAGCGACTTTTTCACGTTGCCTTCGAGCACGGTATGTCTATATTTTGGAATCCAAACAAGATGATTAATGTTGAACTTGCAATGAAAACCACTTCGCACTGTTGCAATCTTCACATCAACACTGTACTTGTTTGGATCGAAAATGCGGGTATTTGTGTAACATGAAGGATGATTTTTAGCATACCATCGCTTAATACTACTCGACCACACATATAACAAAAAAGGTCGATATGTTTTAAGCAAGCATGTATTTTAAGCAAGCCTGGTGTGCGTTCCTTCATGTTACATGAGAACAAAAAACCCCTTCGGGGAAATTACTGATAACTCACCCTAGTTGGAAATGTAATTCCAGTTACTAATTCTCTCACCAAAACTCCACTTTGGGGGTGGTTTTTCCATCCCAAACAATACAAATTCCATTTTTTACCACAATTTGGGCAAATAGGTGCCCAGGATTCTATGAATTTAGTGAGTTTCATCTGAGCTATACTTACCAAGCTCCGTAATCTCTTAAATTTCCTCTTAATACCCCGACTATATACACCATAATGACGTATAGTTTTGAACTGTTTATCAGGAATATGATTGATCACCGCATGGATAAACTCTCTACCTCCATTGTCACATAATGCACAATATTGTCATCATCTTTATACCAGAAGATGACCTCATTACCATCATAAAAGATGATCCTGCTCTCTGCCACAGCAGGATGACGTATGTACCGTCCAATGTACTTTACCATTCCTTTTTTGTTATTGATAGTGTCTTTAGCTCTCACATAGAAACCTTTAGGATATCTCTTAAACAGCCCCATCTATAAAACCACGATTTTCATTGGTATCTTCCAACACTTCCCCCCAATCTAGTAAGCAATTGATACTGCCAAGGATCTTCTTAACATTTTGAATGGAAAGTAATTCACATCCACCCATATACCATTATTCCTAAAACCACCTTCAGTAACCATACAATGTAGATGAGGATTAAACTTCATATCCTTACCATACGACTACTATTCTTGGAGTAGCTTTGTAATTCAATCTCCATTCAATTACATCAGAAACAGTACATATAGCACAGTCCATAAGCACCTTCAATAACGCTCTATCTTCATAGAAAATAGACCGAAGTTCCTCCGGAATAGTAAGAACCACATGATGATGCTTCACATCAAATGTCTTCCTGGCAGTACTATCTGTCCACCTGTCCGTGAACTTCTTTCCACAATAAGTACACACACGAGAATTACAACCAAAATGGACAACCTTCAACTCACCACAACCTGGACAACAATAAAGATGATATCCCAAGTCTTCACACCTGAGCATCTTCTCCGCTTCCTTGATTTCAATATCTCGAAGTTCATCCCTATGCTCATACCGATAGACATCCCAATTATGACTGTGAGAGAAAATGTGATTTATAGTGATATGCTGTTGAAAAGTTGGATTTATAGACAAGCATTCCAATACAGTATTGGTTGTTGGATGCACAACACAACAACCAGGTTGTACCTAATATTTTATTGAGTACAACCAATCATTTTTGAAAAATCTATACTTTATATTACAGTAAAAAAGATACAGATTGGGATACCCCCATCTTTAGATGGATTCATTTTGGGAGGATGTCATTTATCTATATCGAGAACACTTCATAGTACGTTTTCATACCTGATTTTTCG
>QMSS01000066.1 GCA_003649715.1 Thermoplasmata archaeon | reverse complement strand
TATTACGATCGATGAAATAACACCAGACAACCCAGGCTATATCCGATTCAAGGGGGAATACTGGAAGGCACGCTCCGATGTGCCTATTCAGCCCAACACAAAGGTGGTTATAATCGACAAAGATGAGACAATGCTAATAGTGCGACCAACACAGGAGAAAACAACCAAAAGTTAATCAACCCCTTCTTTCCTTACAGGAAGCGGATGTCAAAATGAGCAATAACATAAAGATACAGTTTCTCGGTGGTAGCAACGAAGTAGGTAGCCTATCGATGGTGCTAGAAACAGCAGATGGAATACGTATCCTTTTCGACTACGGTATGTCCCCAGGTAAACCACCAACCTATCCCCTACCGCCACCACCTGTGGATCTTGTACTACTAACACATGCACATCTAGACCATTCTGGTATGATACCATGGCTGTGTTCCAGAAGAGATCATACCATTTTTGCAACAGATCTAACAAACAAAATAAGTAATCTACTATTCAGGGACTCGCTAAAAATCGCTAAAATGGATGGATATGCAATACCATACACTAGATCAGATATAGATGATGCGGAGCATAGTTTCGTAGAAGTCACTACTTCTCAGAATAAAAATATAAACAGCTATGAAATCCATTTCCACTCCGCAGGTCACATACCAGGTTCACTAATGTTTGAAATAATAGGAGAACAAAAAATACTTTTTACTGGAGACATAAACGCTATCGACACCAGGCTACTCCATGGAGTAAAACCAGTGCAATGCGACATCCTATTCCTAGAAGGTACATACTCCGGTAGAGAACATCCAGATAGGAGAGAACTAGAAAAAAGATTCCTAGACAAAATCGATGAAGTTGTAAGCCGAGGAGGCATAGCAGTAATACCAGCATTTGCCGTTGCAAGAATCCAAGAGCTCGCTCTCATACTACAAAACTCAGGATACAACATATGGTTCGATGGAATGGGGAAAAAGGTCGCTAAAATATTTCTAAAATACCCAAAATATCTCAGATCCCCAGAAAACCTAAAAAAGGCTATAAACAATGTCAACTTTGTTCACTCAGATCACAACAGAAAAATGGCGTTAAAATCAGAAGTTATACTAACCTCAAGTGGTATGCTAGATGGTGGACCCATATTATGGTACATGAATAAACTAAAAAACGATCCAAAAAGTGCAGTACTACTAACTGGCTACCAGGTCGAAGGAACCAATGGCAGACTTTTATTAGACAAAAGCAAAATAGACTTCTATGGTGTTATAGAAAACGTTGAATGTGAGGTAGGATACTTCGACTTCTCTGCACATGCAGGGCATAGTGAGCTCGTCAAATTTGCAAAGGCATGCAGACCAGAAAAAATCGTGTTATTCCACAGCGACAACAGAACACCACTAGCAGAGTCACTAAAAGATTTTGCAGACATATACACACCCAACAATGGAGAAACAGTAAAACTATAAAAAACATAAACAATGACTTCAACATTCCTCATAGACAAAAAATTTTTTTATATCCCATTGCTCCAAAAAGGAATATAATATCAAGAAAGCAATCATGACACCATAAGAGATGAAAAACATCAAAAAACATTAGAAAACATTAGGATAGTAAAAAACAATTATTTGAATTCACAAAAAAAGAATTGGAAGATGAGATTATATGGCTGAGATGACTCAACGACAAAAATATGATCTAAAGAGAAAAATCGAAGAGCTTAAAAACTGCAAGGGCAAACACACAGAGTTGATATCACTATATATCCCCCCAAATAAACAGATATCCGATGTCACAGCATATCTAAGAAATGAGTACTCACAGTCACAAAACATAAAATCAAAAACCACCAGAAAAAATGTTTTAGCTGCAATCGAATCAATAATGAGCAGGCTAAAATACTTCAAACAACCTCCAGAAAACGGGCTCATATTTTTCGTTGGGCACAAAAGCATTGGTAGTGACCAAACCGAAATGGTAGCCTATGTTATCGAACCACCTATGCCCATATCCACTTTTCTCTACCGATGCGACTCCTCTTTCTACTTAGAGCCTCTTGAAGAAATGTTAACTGAAAAAGAAATCTATGGCCTACTCCTGATAGATAGAAGAGAATGCACAATTGGCATATTAAGAGGTGACCGAATAGAACTACAACACTATATGACCTCCAGAGTCCCAGGTAAACATGGCCGAGGAGGGCAATCGCAGAGAAGATTCGAAAGACTAACCGAGATTGCAGCACATGAATGGTTTGTCAAATGTGGTGAAAAAGCAAGTGAAATATTCCTCTCAGAAGACAAACTAAAGGGTATATTAGTAGGAGGACCAGGACCGACAAAACAATACTTTGTAGATGAAAAATATCTACACTATGAGATACAAAACAAAATCATTGACCTCTTCGACACAGGATACACAGATGAAAATGGTCTGAGAGAACTTGTATCCGCTGCATCAAAAACAATGTCTCATCTAAGAATATCTAGAGAAAAAAATGTTATGAAAAGATTTCTCAAAGAAATCACCAAGAACCAGGAGAGCCTAGCAGTATACGGTGAGCAACAAGTTAGAAAGGCATTAGAAATGGGTGCCATGGACATACTTCTACTCTCAGAGGATCTGAGAAAGTACAGAATAACGCTGATCTGCCCCTCATGTGGATACAAAAAAGAGGTAACAGTCGATGAAGAAGCATCAAAAAACTTTGAGCTGCCGAAATGTCCAAACTGTGAAACACCTACACAGATGGAAATAGAAAAAAAAATAGACCTAGTAGACGAATTGTCAGACTTAGCTGAAAAAACAGGATGCAATGTCGAGCTTATATCTAAGTACAGTGAGGAGGGTGATTCTCTCTACAGAGCATTCAATGGAATAGCTGGCATCCTACGCTATCCCATAGACATATAAGTGTCTGTAGTGTGATCTATAAAATAGTTTGAAATAATTTGTTTTTTACATACAACAATCAATAACACAAAAAATCGATGGTTTTATAAATAATGAAATATATTAATATATTGGTAATATCCTATGCCATCCCGAGAAGACTTTAAACCTTTTATACCAGCTAAAAAGACTATACCAGAACTAACATTTAAAGCTGTCCTGGTTGGAGCTCTTCTTGCAATCATATTAGGATCTGCAAACGCATACCTAGGATTATATGCAGGTATGACTGTCTCTGCAGTCATACCCGGAGCAGTCATGGCATTTGCCCTTCTCAGACCATTCAAAGGAACAATACTAGAAGTAAACCTTGGCATGATGGGAGCAGCATCTGGAGAAGCACTTGCTGCTGGAGTAATATTCACTATACCCGCCCTTGTGTTACTGGGAACCTGGAGTGAAATCCATTATCTAGAAACAACAGCCATAGCATTTTTAGGAGGAGTGCTTGGTGTTCTGTGGATGATACCTCTAAGGAGAGCGCTGATAGTCAAAACAGAACTTCCTTTCCCCGAGGGAGTTGCTGTCGCAGCTGTGCTAACAACAACAGTTGGAGGAGAAATAGCTAAAAAAGAAAAAATAAAGGGTGTCAGTGGCATCTGGCTACTAGCAGGAGTTCTCCTGGCGGCATTGTTTAAATTTGGTCAAGTAGCATTAAAAACATTCAGTGGAACAATACACGGTGTAATAAACATTGGAAAATATCCCATCAACGGTGAGATGCATGACGGCTATTTTTATGCAGGAACAGCAGCTTCACCAGCACTACTGGGCGTGGGATGGATCATAGGACCAAGGATAGCATCATTCGTATTTGTGGGAGGACTACTAGGATGGGTTATTATAGCACCTCTTCTTGTTCTTACCACAGGCCTACCAGTACCTGTAACACCTGATCAAATAGCTGATGCGATTGCATTGGGAAATGGAAACTATGATGTTGGAAGATACATATGGGGTTTTTTTGAAATCTGGGGCTCCCAGATAAGATATATTGGTGTCGGTGCAATGCTTGTCGGCGGGTTATATACTATATGGAGATTAAGGAGTAATCTAGCTAGTGGCATAAGAGAGGCTATAGCAGGTATTAAAGGTGGAGTGGTTGAGACTAAAAAGAGGACAGATACTGATATCCATTTTAAGACCGTGTTTCTACTAATAGGTCTTCTCACCCTTCCTGTATTCTTTGTATATGCTCTCATCTCTAACATGTGGCTTCTCTCTGGGATAATGGCTGTTTTTGCCATATTATTTGCTTTTATCGCCAGTGCCATAGCTGGCTACATGGCAGGACTGCTGGGATCATCAAACAATCCCATATCTGGAGTAACTGTTTCTGTGCTGCTGATAACCAGTTTGATCCTACTCGGCTTTGGAATCGGTGGCACACCTGGAGGATACGGAGTCGCTATATTAATAGCAGCAGTCATATGCTGTGCTGCAGCTATCTCTGGGGACGTGCTGCAGTCCATGGCATGTGGACAGATGATAGGTGCTACTCCAAGAAACCAGCAGATAGCAGAAATAATAGGTGTATCAGCAGCTGCCCCAATACTCGCACTTGTTATACAAGCGCTTGACAAGGCATATGGCATAGGTGATCCACTGAATCTACCTGCTCCTCAGGCATTCCTCATGAAGGGAATAGTACAAGGTGTCTTAGGTGGGGAAATGGTTTGGCCGTTTGTACTTGCAGGGGCAGTGCTTGCATTTGTTTTGATACTGATCGATTTACCTGTATTACCTGTTGCCATAGGTATTTATCTACCATTTACATTGAGTGTACCTATATTCGCTGGCGGCATTGTTAGATATTTCACAAACCGGACAATAGCAAAGACTTATGGAACTGCTGAGGAAGAGGAGATAAGTGACTGGGAGCTCGCCATCAAACAAACAGGTGTAAAGCCAAAGGAAAAAATTATAAGAACAGGATTACTCTTTACAGCAGGTCTCATAGCTGGAGAGGCATTGATGGGAGTCATTGTGGCATTCCTAATCATAGCTGGTATAAATCTATCCATCTTCAAATTCCCACCCATATTGCCCTCGCTGTTTATATGGGCATTCATAGCAATTCTCCTAGCATATATCCCTCTGAGGGAAATATTTGCTAAAGAAAAATAAAAATCAGTTGACGGTTGATGAATTCCTACAATATGTGCCAAAAAGACTAGATTTTGAATGGTATACAGATGAGGATGGGATTGTTCATATAAGGGTACCTAAGTTTAAAAGCAAAATCGGTGAACAGTTTTGCCGTCTAATCCATAAGGAAAACATTTTTATAGCCAATCTAGACAAAAAGGGCTCTCTTGTATGGAAAAACTGTGATGGAAAAAAAACAGTGAAACAAATCCTGGATATACTGAAGAAGGAGTTTCCAGATGAAAAAGATATTGATCAGCGACTATTTTTATTCCTACATAATATGAAAAATCTTAACTATATAGACTACTAGGAAAACATTTATTTTTCCATAAGATAACATGTTTTGATTTCCAATGTACCATGATCCCTTCTCCACCTCTTCATCAGTCCATCTATAACTAGTTTTTTCTTAAACAATGGAGCATCTAAGACCAATGTTTCAAACTCTCCCCCCTCACCTGCCATGTTTATGCCATACCTGTTTTTAAGTTGGTTTAATTCTTTGATACATTTCTCGTCGATTATTCTTCCAAGCCAGCTCTCATCAAAACCCTGTGCAAACACTCCGACAATCATAATCTTAAAATCAGCGGAGATCTGATCTCTCAGAAGCAATTCAGGATCTTTATGCCAAAGAGGTGTAAAAGACCTGATATTTAGCTCATAGCAGATATTTTCAATCCTTGTTCTTTGATACTCCGAGGATATCGCTCCACTGATCACACCATCGATATCTATCTGACCTAAGATCTCTTTCAGATCATCCATTTCCTTTTCTTTCTCACCCATAGTATATATCTTTATCAGAGGTATACAAAGCGATTCTGCAATTTTTTCCGCTAGATGAATGTTTACAGAATGGAACATCCAGGAATCCTTGTTTTCAGGAATCATAGTTATGAGATATGATATATCCCAACTGAGCTGCTTCGTGATGTAAATGGCAAATACTGAATCCTTCCCACCAGAAAGTAAAGCAGCAACCCTCATCAAAAAAGAGACATGTCTTTAAACAAAATAAACATTTATGTATCAAAAATCTGCTATATTGTCTTAGCCCAAGGTTTGGGAGAACCATAAGAAACACATGTGAAATACATAATTTAGTGGAGGTCTTTCTTTCTAAAAAAAAGATTGGAGAAGATGATTTATGAGAATTGGAATCATAGGTGGGCAAAGTACTCCAAGTTTTATTAAAAACAAGGAATCTTTAGAGATTGAAACAAAATATGGTAACATATATATCCAGATATCCCGTCTTCAGGAGCATGAGATTTTCTTTGTCCAACGCCATGGAGAAAAATCAAATATTCCACCGCACAAAATAAATTACAGGGGAAACATAGAGGCATTGGCAGCCTGTCATGTTGAATGTATCTTCTCTCTAGGAACCGTAGGATCCATGAAAAAGAGCATTGCACCGGGCGATATTGTCATACCTCATGATTTTATAGATTTCACTAAGCATAGATATTACACGTTTTATGATGATAGTAGGGTTCATATTGATATGACTAATCCCTTCTGTCCCTTCCTAAGAAATAAATTAATAGAGAGTAGTGAAAAAATTAGTTCTATTAAAATGCATAAAAACGGTGTCTATCTTGTTACAGAGGGGCCACGGTTAGAGACGCCGGCAGAGATCAGATATTTCTCAGAGTTTGCTGACATAGTTGGGATGACCCTTATACCAGAAATTACTCTAGCAAGGGAAAAAGAAATGTGTTATGCATCCCTCTGCATCGTATGTAATATGGCTGCTGGGCTACAACAAAATATGTTGACAGCCAATGAGATCTCAGTCATGTATAAAAAACTTGAAAAAAATGTTTCAAAACTACTACAAATCACCATAGAATCAATACCCGATATAGAGAGAAACTGTGAGTGTAAAAACCTCCTATCAGGAGCGGTATTATGAAGCAAAAGCAATATGAGATTATTGAACATACTGCTGATGTAGGCATAAAAGCATATGGTGAGACTCTTTCAGAAGCATTTGAAAACGCTGCAAAGGGCATGTTTGATATCATCACTGATAGCTCCGAGGTAGAATCTATTGGTCAATATGATATTGAGTTAGACGCCGAGGATTTAGAACAACTCTTAGTTGATTGGCTATCAGAATTGCTGTTTCTAAATACTTCACAAAACCTTGTATTTGGATTTTTCAAAGTAACAGTTGATGATAAGAGAAATCATTTATCTGCACATGTTTTTGGAGAAAAATACAATACCAGCAAACACCGGATTGGTGCTGAGATAAAGGCTGTGACCTATCACATGTTAAAAGTTCGTAATAAAAAACCATATGAGGTTCAGGTTCTTTTTGATATCTAGTTCCAAAAAATCATTTTTTTCCTTCATTTTCTTCGTCAACATTCCCTCTTTTTTGATACCAAGAACATGCAGTTTTATAGCAGTTTTTGGTGGATCATGCCATCATACTAGTAGTGTTTAAGACAGATTGTTTTTTCTAATATCGGAGATAAGTTAAGGCACTAGGCTGTTGAAAAATTCTGATTTTATAGAATTTTTTTAACAAATGCTTCAGTAATTGAAATTATTCAATGTTTATTTTGTATCTATTCACCGTTGAAAAATGGAGTAATGTATGTTAATGC
>QMSS01000065.1 GCA_003649715.1 Thermoplasmata archaeon | reverse complement strand
ATTGAAAACGTTATTAAGAAAGAACATCCATTTAATGACGATATCATGGTTGTATAGCCATAGAGAGTTAAAAAACGAGGAATACTATTACCCAACCTTGTTTTGTTTTTCTACGACCATAAATGAATTTTTTAAAACATCATTCACATTTAGTAGATCTGATATTTCGTTTTTCACGTCTAAAATAGCATTTTTTAAGTCTAAAAACTTTGCACCATAGTTGTTTTTTCGGTTCACATAGTCAAGTAGCATCTGATCATATAAATCCTGCAATGCATTTTCCAATGTGCTATGATATGCTATGTTTTTCTGCTTTCCCTTTTTTTTCAGCACATAGTTTTTTTCATCATAATAGATAACCCATGATCTATAGTTTAACAAAATCAATCTTTTCTTAGTCGTATTTTTTGGTCTTCCTCTTCCCATATCCCATCATAAATTATATGGTTTATCTCCTTATAAAATTATGTTTTTTCCATCTCAAGATAATCGCTGATACGTGGTGCACCATCAGGCAGACGTGCCTCCCAGTTCATATCCATACGTGGCTTGTATACCTTTTTAAAACGCATTTTGCCAAAAATCCCATATCCCATCTCAACCCATGCCTCATTACCATGCACTGGGTCAACACTAAGACGGTCAATGGCATCCTGACGGACACGGCTGCGTCTATCAGGACGGGCTCCGAAAAAATAAATATGTATCATTATCTTACTTCGCACTCTCCAGTCGACATCTGTGACTGATTGTGTCGTCGCATGTACATCGATGAAACATTTACGAACCTCTTTAAGATCCTCAGCAGCCTCATAGATTTTACGCCACAGTCGCCCTCTAGCGTTTGATGGAAACAGCTCACCATACTCATCCAGGTAGTTGTGTGTGAACTCGCCGATGCTTCGCTGGTAATGTAAAAAATCAACCCATTTCATCTCATCGTTGAAAAAAACAGCGGTGCATCTCCCAGGTGTTGCCTTATCATATAGGTCATCAAAACCGTTGAATGTTTTATATTTCAAATCAACAGGTTCTAATGTGTTTCTATCATAAAACTGTACTTTTGCATCCTCCTCTATTAGTATCTCCCACATGTTTTTTGATGGCAACTTGGTAAACTGTAATGGGGCGAAATAGGGATTCCGCCAAAAATTCTTTTCTTTAGGATAGTTGATGATTGTGTCGTGTAGAAAGGTTAGTATGGCATTGGTTTTGCCGATACCTTGCATCCCAGTAGTCTCTGTAAAAACCCCGCCCATCTCTGGATCATGACGGAAAATCCTGTCAAGTATGAGGGCAGCCACAGCCTCCTGTTTACTATGGAAAGCCTTGGGTCTTCCTCTTTTTTTCCCCTCATTCATTCTTCCTCCTCACCTTTTTTTCTAAGCCCATATCTGAGGGAGGGTACGTATTCAAGTGATTCGCCTTTTCCAACAAATCTAAACCTCTCCGCTGAGAGATGAAGCGCCTCCCATAATGCATGTGGGAATATCATCAAGAACTCATCAAGCAACAACTGCCAGATTTTCTCAATTGGTATCTCATGTATTTTATTATTATACCTGATTTTGACTATATTATTTTTTTGGTATACCATTTTTTGTGCAAAATATAACAGGTCACCAAGTGGTATTTTGTCACCATTGCTTGTAATGATGTATATTTTTTTTCCTCTACCTATCAATAGTAGACCCTTGTAGAGATCCTCTAGATATTCATCTGTCTCATATGGGTGAAGTGGTCTTTTCTCTTTTATCAGCTGTTCAAGTTTTTTACGCAGTCGCTCTTGTCTTTTTCGTGTATCCTCAAATGTTAATCGTAGAGATCGCTCTGTTATTCTCATTTTTCCACTATGTCATCATCTATCTCATCTACTGGTATCTCAACAGGTTCTATAGACTCAGATGGTGGTATATCATCCTCAACAGGTGTCGCCTCGACAACCTCCTCCTCTTCTTCCTGTGTCTTCTCTTTTTTCCCCTTAGTTGTTTTTTTCTTCTCCTTTTTTGTCGATGTGTCTTGTGTTGTTTCTATGTAGGGTTCCTCTGTGACAACCTCTGCTTTCATATGTATCTTGGCATATGGTAGTAGTCCATAGTCGTTGAACTTGTTAAGCATCATCTCAAGTAGGTCGCTACGGTAGTCCCATAGTATCTCATATTCTTTGTGATTTTTGTAGGCTTTTTTCAGTATCTCATCATTGATACTGCTTACATCCTCTGCCACCTTGTCAAGTGCTTTTGCAAGATACTCATCCAGTTTTTGCTTCTCACTCTTGTATGAGTTGTAAAGCTCTGGTACCAGTTTGAAAAGCATCTCTATCTCATCCATGATACTGTCAAACAGTGTCTCATTGTCTGTATCCTTCGCATAGAATGCTTTGAAAAACCTGTCCATCACTATACCCTCATATGTGAGACCAGCATCGCCTTCAAATTTTATCTCCTTCCTACCAGGCATAATTTTTTTCCTCCAATCCTATCTTAGCTTTAAAGCTAAAAGGGCAAATGACATTGATGCTACAAGACACAATGCAAGCATTATCATTATAGCCGATAGCATCATACCCTGATGGTACATCACACCAGTTAACACACCATATATGAAGGTCACAAGATATATCAGGCTGAAACATAGGAATATAAAGGTTCTAAACTTTTTACCAGTTTTCCTTCTCAGATTAGATCCTTTTTCTACACCCTGTTGAAACTGCTGTTTCAGATAATCTTTTGCCCAGTTCATCAAATAATCTACACTTTTTTCTTTTTCAACATTTTCCTCATCCATTCTAAGGTACCAACCCCCTAAACATATTGATTATATCCCCACCATATAGGAGAAATATTACTCCAACGCCGAGTATTATCGCTAGTATGATAATCCATCCCCAGTTGATTTTTAAGGGTTTACGCTTGGCGAAACCCATCTCTGAAAGTGTTTTTGCATCATTATAACGCATCAATGTTGTAATGGTTTTCGGGCTGATTTTAAACACCATATAGTTTTCCAATGCTGATAAATCTATTGGTCTTCCCATTATCATCATCTCATATGCTCCCTTTGGCGTTGGCCTCCGTACAATGTCACGAAATAGTTTATGCGGGTTTATCTTCGAATCAGCCTCTATAGTCTCTTTTACCTCATCATCTCTTTTCTCTGTTTGTTCATCATATTCCTCTACAATATCATCTGTTCTCGTTCTGTCTAAGTAGTTTTTCAGCCTCTGCTCCAGTCGTGACATGTTCTCTACTAATCACCTCCCTTGTTTTCTTAAAAATGCTTTCTCTAGCCTCACGCAGGTTTTCAAACCCATACTTGGTCTTGAGAAGATTGGTATACAACACATAATCAAGGTCTACAGCATGACCAACAACCTCAGGTACTATCCTGATTTTGTGATCCGCAAGCGTATAGGTTTTCACATCTGGAACTTTTGAATCAAGTTTCTCACTATATAGAATCCCCTCACCCATTCTGATAGCTGGTGTTATCACAATCTCATCATCCTTGTGAACATAGAACCAGTTACAAGTATTTGGCAACGCTGGTTTTATAAGATGAATTGTACCTGTTGTCTTCGCCCGTCTATATAGGAGAGCATACCCTGTTAACGATATTGATATGCCAACTATTATCATAAAAGGTCTGAACATATCTGGTATCTGATACTGATACTGATATGGGATTAAACCACCAACTCCTGCTATCATTATGCCAACGATTATTGTTGCGAAACATATTTTGAAATACAATTTCCTAGTATTCCTCCTCCTCAGTTATCGGTTCCTCTTTAACAATTGTCTTTCTTCTTGAGAACATACCTCTTATCCTGCCAACCCATGATTTTTTACCCCTGGTGCGTTCCATTACTGCTCGGACATGTTCCACTCGTTCTATACCTCGTTGTCCATATAGTGTCCAGAAGCCATCTATTGAACGGCTGAGTTGCAGGGTCATTAGGAAATCTGCCATGAGTTCATGTGCATAATCATACATACCATTTTCTAGTAGGATGGCTATGATTTTGAATAGTATTTTAAACTGGATTATATCCTGCCTTTCTATGTTGCCAAGTGCTGCTATTTTTGAAAACAATACGTAGAATTTTTTGAAATATACTTGTTCCTCTGGTGGTATCTCAGGTTTTAACACAAACTGGGTGACTGTGAGGGCTATATCTTTTTCTAGATCATCTATTCCTTCTGGCATTTCTCCTCACCTCACGATATAGTATCATCACCGAGTTTGCTATGACAAAAACACCTAGTATCATCAGCATGATTGAGGTTATCGGTTCGAACACATTTGTCGTTGATACTAGTAGGAGTGCTATGCCAAATGTAAAAGACATGGTCATGCTTAAATGTAGAAATGGTGAAAAATGCTGCTGTTGCATGTTTTGTAATCTTCTAACAGCATCTTGGAATATTTTTGACCTGGAAAACTCGTTTTTGTGTTCCTCAAGCCATTTTGCCATGTTGTATGGGACACTCACGGTTATGGGGACTGCTCTGTTTTCATTATTATCCATGTCTTCTATTTTTTCCATTTTCCCCTACCCAGAAAACCAGTATAAATGGTTTTCTATTATAAAGATAATAAATATCTGGGTATTTAAACTTTTATAAACATTAATAACGAGATGATGTGGATTATTAATCCGTTATTAATTTTTAATAAACAAAAAAGAGAGATTAATAATTAACAGGATCTCATTCTATTTTTAGCTAGTTCTATTATCAATTCGATTATACTACCCAACAATGGGGTAAATGCCAATGCAAAGATAAACCATGGAAACATAAAGTGTTATGAGACATTGGGTAGTGTTGGCTCAACAGCTTTTCGAGATGATACTATCTTGATCTTCCTGCTGTTTTTCGGTAGCTCAACAATTTTAGAAACCACTATCTTGGTTTTTGGTATTTTCGCAGATGAAACCCTATACTGTTTTCTATTTCGATGTGCGATGAAGGCTCTGCGTTTGTATCCACTGCGTGTGTTCTCATACACTAGCTTAATTCCATGGACACGTCTACCATATTTGTTAACAAATGTTCCAATTTGTTTTTTGATTAGTTTCCCGCTGATGAACACTCGTTTCACCCTTGGCTTCCAAACACGTAAACCATTCCGTGCATGTTCTAGATGCTCGTATTTGATGTAGTAGTATCTGCCTGTGCCCTTGTATTTGTATTCTGATGGATGATATTTCACCATCTATTTTTACCCCCATTTCTCATCATAGACTTTTGCCCCAAGTTTCTTATTCGCTAGTTTCGCTGTTTTGGTATACTCTAACTTAGCTATTTTTCTAGCAAGTCTTATCTTCCCTGCGAGATGTTTACGAAAACCTGGCGAATAAGTCAATGTACGTAGATAGGCGCTTCTCTTGACAAGCTCCGTGATCCTAGCCCTAGTTCTCGCTCTTCTTATCTGACCTCGTATTTTCTGATTAATCAATACTATATCCCTTGGCGTGTTTACCTCGCCATATATACGACGAATATTCATCCTCTTTGCCATATTTTTCTACCTCCTATTTTTTCTCTTTTTCCTGTGTGTTTTAACATTAACTGTTTTTGCTGTTATTTTCCATCCACGAATTCTATAAAAATCTATATCTTTCTTCGAAATTCTCAATTTTACATAGCCCATTCCATCAGGGCTCCATCCCTCTGCATAATATATCTTCCTCTTTGTCATCATTTTCACCTCCTATATTTTTTGGGTTTCTCATTATGAAGCTCATATTTTCTAACATAACAAAACACACTAGCACCAGGATGACTACGCAAATATTTCTCAGCCTCCCTCCTTGTCATAATACGAGTCACATCACCATTACGAACCATCCAGATCTTCTTATTAGCCACGCCAACTCGATGGATAACAACTTTTTTCTTCTTTTTCCACCCTGGCCGTATAAACCTAGACATTCTATTTTTACCTCTTCCTTCTTCTCTTCTTTGGCATCCTACATCGGATTTTTTTCCTACCAACACGTCTATAATAATATTTTTTCCTAGCCAAATATCTCACCTCCTTTTCTTTTTCCTTTTTCTAATTTTTCTACTCTCAAAAACTGGTGGTCTATAAATTTTAAACTCAAAACTAGGACTTGGGTTAAAATAAAACCTGGACTCCAACTTTTGCTTTGGAATAGAAACCTTAGACAGTTTCGCAGGTTTAACAACATCTGGAGGATGGACAAAACCAAAACTTCCAATATCCCCCCCAGAGCTGGGTGTTTTGAAGGGATGAACATTTTTCTCAACTGGTTTAACAGATTTATCAGCATTTACGAGAAGGTTTTTAACAGCAGATTTCAAAGTTGTTTTAACCTTCTTTTTAACCCTTTGTCTTTTTTCATATCTTGCGATGTTTCTCTGCTTAATCTTTTCTATCTCCTCTGATGAGAGAATCCTATGCCTTGTGGTATCCCACATCTCCTTGTTTTCCTCAAAAAAACGTTCAGCCTCCAACCAGCTGCTGAATGTTCTATCAACAGGTGCCCATCTATTCCAACCTGTCTTGATAAACAGGTAATATTTCTTCCCACTACTGTTTTCACTCATCTTTTCTACCTCATGATATATGTATGAACCCAAAAAATCAGAGGGTTAAAAATATACAGACTGTGGGAAAAATAGTTTCCCCCATTCAATTGTAACACTTGGTTAGCCGTTGTTTTATGCCCTTGGTCTTAGATAGCCATATATGATACCTATGATTGCCATGATAGCACCGATTATGATCACAATTCCTACTATGTTAAACACGGTGTTACCAGTTGTGGTGACATTGTTTATCGCCTGGGATATTCTTGCACTACCACTGGTTGGTATGTTCTGAGTTGTTACGAAAAAGGCGAAGACACCAACTGCTAGTACCACTAGTGCTACTACAACAGACATTATAACCTCTGGATCCATGAACTTGAACTTTCTCATCCTGCTTTTTTCACCTCCTATCTGTTTTTTCTCAGATGTTAAAAGTTTGCTTCTACTATTTAAAGGTTTATCGTTAATAAAAAATTATTAATCCATGTATATGGAGAGATTGTTAATTTTTAACTAATTCTATATTTTTGTTTTCCTGCGTTTTTTAAATCTGTATAGGATGTATGGTATTAGTATAAGCGATAGTAATGATAGGTATGATGTGTTGTCTGTTGGTATGATGTTGAACCTTGGTCTTGTGGTAAACCATGTGATACCTGTGCTATTGGTGTCTCCTGTTACAACATCTGTTACGTTGGCATACCAATAATATTTTGTGGAGTAGTTTTTGAAAACATTTGTGTATATGAGGTATGTCCCGTTTTTGAGGTTTGTTAGTTGTGTTGTGTAGTTGGTTGTTATTGGTTGCCATGATCCTGTGATGTTGGTGTAGAATGTTAGGTTCATACTATGGTTGTATGGGTTGCTGATGTTTACTATGAGTGCTGTGCCATTGGGGTTGATGTTTGTTGCATTGGTTTTGGGGTATACAATGTGGATGGTTAGTATTGATATGTTGAAAAATGTTCCGTTGATATTGGTTTGTATTATATTCCATGTTGTGATGTTATAGAATGATCCGTTGATGTTAGTTGTTATAATATTCCATTGTGTAAAGTTTTTGAAAGAACCATTGATGTTTTTATCTATGATGTGCCATGTTGTCTGGTTTGTAAATGTTCCATTGATTGTGGCGTTTATGATAGTCCATTTTGTACTGTTGACAAAGCTACCGTTTATGTTTGTGCTGATAATGTTCCATGGCGTCTGGTTGTAGAATGTACCGTTTATGTTGGATTGTATGATTTTCCATATTGTTGTGTTGGTGAATGTTCCGTTTATTATACCTATTTGTTTCCATGCTGTTGTATTGATAAAGGTACCGTTGATTATGCTGCTTATGATTTGCCAACTGGTTATGTTGTAGAATGAACCGTTTATATTGGTGTCTATGGTAT
>QMSS01000064.1 GCA_003649715.1 Thermoplasmata archaeon | reverse complement strand
GTTCTATACGAGACAACGAAGTTATAAAAGCTGCGGATGAACATGGAATAGCCATGGTTTTCTCAGGGCAACGGTACTTTAGACATTAAATCAGATTCTTTCCTCACCTCTTACACCCAGTCCTTTTTTAGTTTATTTTTACATCCTTTTTTCTCTTCTTTTTTCTCTTGGGTGATACAGCTACTGATATTGCAAAGACTATGGCCGATACAACCACGATCGAGGCACCAATTGGGAAGTTAGCTGCCATAGATAGCCAGAACCCAATCAGGCAACTTCCAATACCTATCAATGGAGAAGATATTATGATTTTTTTAAAGTCATAAAAAAACTGATATGCAGTAGATGTTGGGTTCACAATCAATGCAAAGACCAATAAACCGCCTACCAGCCGAAGTGAGAGTGATACAGCAAATCCAGTAAAAAATAGAACAGCGAAATAGAATGCTTTTGTATTTATTCCTGTGGCATCAGCTAATTTCCTATGGAACATTATCGACAAAATTTCTTTGTAAAAAACAGTTATAAACATAATTAATGTGGCGGATAGTATTCCCAAAAGGATCAAATCATTATAGCCCACTGAGAAGATGTTTCCCCATAGTATACGGAGTGCGGTTCCACTTGCAGCCTGTCCTGGAATAAAATTTAGGAAGATAAAGGCTAATGCGATCATGATTGAAAATAGAAAACCGATAACAACATTGCTCTCTAACCTTGCTTTTTCTGCGAGAGGTCCAAGAATAAGGGCGGTTCCGAACGAGAATAGAATAGCGCTGAGTAATGGATCAAATGAGATCATCAACCCAAATGCTGCACCAGCAAAGGCGGCATGAGACATACAATATCCTATGGAGGAGAGGTTCATACGTACAACAAAAACTCCCATAGTAGAACAAACAAATCCAGCGAGAATAGAACCAAGAACCGATGTTATGAGAATAGCTAGAGGAAGTTCAATCATACTCTGCTTTCCTCTTTATGAAAAATAGTGGTTATCATATCAGATGTGAGGATATTCTCTCGTCTATCATCCATAATAATCCTGCCTTTATCTAAAACAACGACTCGTGAGCATCTTTGTGGAATAAAATTTAGATCATGAGATACCATAACGATAGTGATGTTTTTCTCATCATGGATCTTTGTAAGAAGTTTTTCCATTTTTCTCCGTGCAGACAAGTCTAGATTTGAGAAAGGCTCATCCAACAATAGCAGTTTAGGTTCTTGCGACAATGCCCTTGCTAGTAGTATTTTCTGAAATTCTCCTCCTGACAGTTTGCCGATAGGTCGTTCTGCGAACCCTTTCATTCCAACGATATCCATGTTATGCCTTACTAGCTCCCAATCTCTTTTAGTGGCAAACCTAAACAAACCAATTTTTCCAGCTCTCCCAGTCATGACTATGTCTTTGCATAAAAATGGTGCAAGTGGGTCTATGTCAAAGTTCTGGATGACATATCCAATGTTTTTTCTGATATCCATTTTATGTTTTTTTATCTCTTTTCCAAAAACATGGCCGGTTCCAGAGGTGTAGGGTATGAGACCATTGATTGTTTCTAACAATGTTGTTTTTCCAGCACCATTTGGACCTATTATTGTGATAAATTCACCGTATCTCACTTTCAAATTGATGTTATGGATAGCAGGTATCTTTTCTCCTTCATAAATAGTATCAACATTTTGTAGTTCAATTATGTTTTCTGTCATATTGACATCAGTATATCGAATAATTCATTGTCTGATCTTTGATACAGTTTTTCAGAAAAACCGATCATGTTTTCTTCTGTAACTGATGTATCAATCTCCTCTTTTACATCAGATTTTAATATGATCTCAATTTTTTTTCCATCTTTATTGGTGAATTGCGCCTTTGCGATTCCATCTAATTTTATGGAAATGTTTCCCTTTCCAAGTGTGCATCCCGAGCTTATTTGTATGCCATCGACTATGCATGAAAGAGGGGGTTGCGTTCCGGTCCATACCACTGCGTGTTTTGAAAAAGGGTTTTTTCCTAGGATTCGATTAGCGATTTCTCCCATTTTATATCCTATTACAACATAGGGTCCTAAATGTCCATGGAAACGTTCAATCTGTCTTAATGTTTCCTCCAAAAACATTCTCCTCCTTCTTTTTTAGGCTATTTTTTCTTATAAAGAATTATGAAGATACCTGCTAATAGGCTGAGGATGGCTATGCCTGCTAGAGAAACATTTCTTTGTAGTTCCAATGAATATATTTCTTTTTCTAGTTGAGATATAGCCCCCTGTTTGTATTCATATGTTGAAATACCATCTACAATTTGTTTAGTGTTGTATGTTATCATGTCTAGATATGTATTGGTACCAGGTATTGCACTGGGGAAGTTGGTGAGAATAACATGTGTTGCACCAGATTCTGATGCAATACGGGCACCAAATTCAGTTCCGCTTTGTAGATTATCAATTATTGCACATATTTCTTCAGTCTGCGCTACATTGGATATGTTGAGCATGTCTTGCGTTGAGAGACGCTCTGGAGGTGCATAGGATGATGTAACATTTAGTCCAAGCCATTTGACGAATTCAGTCTGCCATTGCATACATATAACCTTCCTACCCCGATATCCTCTGCTTGTTATCATGTTTTGTAGTTGTTCAGCGGTTTCATTGATCTGTTTTATATATGAATTCGCGTTTGTCTGAATAGTTTTGTTCAACTCTGGGAATAATGTCGATAGTTCATCTCTCAGTTTTTCCACATATTTTTTTGCACCAGAGGGAATGTTCCATTCGCCTAATCCACTGCATCTTATATGTCTGTAGTCTGTGTTTCCTGATGCTTCCAACAAACTGGTGAGCCAGGGTTCCCATCCGAATGATATGATCACGTCTGCTGAGGCGATCATGGATACATCGCTTGGACGTGTATCAAAATGAGCTGGGCAGACGCCAGCAGGCATAATGTATTCTATTGTTACATTCTCCTTTAGTATGTTTGATGTGAAATCAGCGAGTATGGAGTTTGTGCACACTATGCTTATGTTTTCATTTGCCTCTGATTGTGTTGAAAGAAATGACAATGTTATTAGTATGCCCATGATTATTAGTGCTTGTCTTCTAGCTTTAGTTATATTTCTCATTTGCAGAAACACCTCATGTTCGTAGCAATCTTTTATTTTTCGTGTTACTGAAATGTTGGTATTCCTAAAAACCTAAAAAACTTTTTGGTAACAAAAATTTTAAATCAATGCTACGATTATGTGGATATGGTGCTACCTTATGGAGAATATAATAAGATTTGGCGTGTCAATAGAGCCGAGTCTTCTTAAAAAGTTCGATAGAATCATAAAAAAGAAGGGTTATACCAATAGATCTGAGGCATTGAGAGATCTTATAAGGAAAAACATTGTTGAGGAGGAAAGTAATAGAGATAAAAACATGGAGGCTGTGGGCACATTGACCATGGTGTACGATCATCATACTGGAAGCCTGGCTAATAGATTGCTAGATATACAGCATATGCATCATGATTTAATACTCTCAACAACACATGTACATATTGATCATCATAACTGTTTGGAGGTACTTATGCTTAGGGGTAGGATAGGTGATATTCAGAAGATCTCTGATAATATAAAGGCGTTAAGAGGCATAAAGCACGGTGAGCTTGTGATTACAAAAACTGGGCTATAAAAAAACATGTGTAATTCTGGTCATCAAAGAAAAATATTTTTTTGTTTATACTCCAGTAGTTTTTTTGATGTTTAATTGTATTCTTTAAGGACTGTGTTATTTTTTGCTTTTCTCGAAAAAAGATTATGTAAAAAGACAGGTTTATTTTTTTTCTATAGCCTTGTTGAGATCTTTAACTAGTGTTTTTACATCAGTTCCGTGTATCATAGCTATATCCCTGAGTTTTTCAAAGGATGCTGCGAAGCATCCAACGCATCCTATATGGTATTTAGAGAACACTGCTATTGTTTCTGGATGTTTATCTATTACTTCTCTTATAGTCATGTCCTCTGTTATTTTATCTTCTGTCATTTTATTTTTCCATCCCTAAAACTCTTTTTTTTGTTAACAATTGTTTATTAGCATGTTTTGTTTATAAATACTTTTCCCACATTTTTTTGTGTTATGTGAGGAGAACCGGACGGTTTTTTTAAGTTTTTTGGGGAGGAGGAGAAAAAAAGAGTTTTTTTCCGGAGAGATAGGATTTTTTTCCGTCCGGTGTTGATCTGGATATGAAACAGTTTTTATTTGTATTTAAAAAATGGTTGGGGTTCATTGAAACTATTTGGTTGCATTTGTTACATTTTTTAGGTGTTGATCTAGATGGGGTTGATTGTTTTTTACATGTAGTCTTCTATGGCTGCTACTCCTGCTCCATTTTTGATTTTGAATCCGGCTTTGTTAAATGCTACTTCTAGAGCTGCTATGGTTGGTATAAGTTCTCTTATTTGTACGTTGCCCATGTGTCCTATTCTGAAGAATTCTCCTTTGTGTGGTGCTTGTGATCCTGCTATGACTATTCCATATTGCTTTTTTAGTACCCCTCTTATGTCCTTGTCTTCTATTCCTGGTGGGTATTTTATTGCAGTTACTGTGTTTGATGCATATTTTTTTTCTGGGAGTATTTCTAGACCCATAGCTTCGACTGCGGCTCTGCATGCTTCTGCTATGTTTTTGATGCGTTTTATTCTGTTTTGTAGTCCTTCTTCTTTTACCATTGTTAATGCTTCTCTTAGTGCTAGGTGTAGTGGTACTGCTGGTGTGTAGGGTGTTTGGTTGTCATCTCTTAGTTTTTTTACATGTTTTTTTATGTTTAGGTAGTAGCTGGTGTCGTCGTACATGGCGTTTAGTGCTTTTTGTGAGATTGACATGAGTGCCAGTCCTGCTGGTGCTGCGATGCATTTTTGTGATCCTGTTATGCATATGTCTATTCCCCATTTGTCTACTGGTACGTCTATTCCTCCAACGCTGGTTATTCCATCCATGACCATGATGGTGTCATATTTTTTGCATAGTCGTGCGATTTCTTCTGCGGGGTTGGTGAATCCTGTGCTTGTCTCGTTGTGTGTCATAGCGAGTACTTTGATGTCTCCCTGTGATAGTGTTTCTTCTATTTTTCCTATGTCTGGGCATTTTCCCCAGTCTGCTTTGATGATTGTTGCGTCTCCGTATAGTTTAGCTAGTTGTCCCATTCGTTCTCCGAATTTTCCATTGTCGATTGCTAATGCTTTGTCTTTTTTTTTCAGGAGGTTGGACATTGCTGCATCCATTCCTGCTGTGCCTGATCCAGATAGTACTATTACATCGTTTTTTGTTTGGAAGAGGTATTTTGTTAGGTTTTTGATGTCCTCATTTACTTTTGAGAATTCTGGGCTTCTGTGTCCTATTGATGGTACTGCCATGGCTTGTAGTACCCTGGGATGTATTTTTACGGGTCCTGCTAGCATGAATATGTTGTCTTGCGGGTCGAATACCATGGTTTTTTCCTCCATAACTAATTCTTTTTTATTTAATCCTCTTTTTTTGATGTTTTTTTTGGGGTTGGTATTTGGAATAATGGATGGGGGATTTAAAACATTCGCAGAATAATTTTCTTTGTTTGGTTAGTGGTTTTTTTAGTGGGATGTTTTTAATAATGTGAATGATGAAATAGATTTTTTTTAGAAAAAAAGAGGGAGTTGGCGGTGAAGGGAGGTTCTTTTTTTTGTACTTTGTGGGTTGAAGGATGGATTTGTTTTTTTATCTCATGCCTAGTTTTTTTTGTTTATTTTTTCTTTTTTTCTTCTGATGGTGTTTCTTATTCAATATAAAGGTATCCTGTTTTGAACAGGACTGCGATGATTATTATTATCACCACTATGACAATGATTACTGTGATTAGCCAGGGTGGTATCTCTATTGCGGTTGGTGGTTTTTCTGGTAGTTGTATGATGTATGTTGCTGTGGATGTGAGTGTGTTTCCATCTAGGTCTTCAGCTTTTATTGTTAATGTGTATGTTCCGCTGGTTAGATTGGATGTGGGTGTGAAGGTGAATGTTTTGTGGTCTGTTGTTGTGATTTGAGTTGTTATATCTAGGTTGTTTAGTGTTGCTGATATGATGTTGACATACTCTTGATATGTTATAGTTATTGTTGGTTTTGATATGTAGAAGATTGTTCCAGATGCTGGGTCGAAGGATGGTTCTAGTATATGGTATTGGTAGAGTATTATGTATTGTGTTTCTGGATCGTCTAGCACGTATATTTTTCCATCTTTTCTCCATATCATGCCGGGTTGTATGGTTCTGTTGTCTGATGTTTTTATTGTTATGTTGAGGTCTGGGTATTGGTCTGTGATTTCTATGTATATCCAGTCTGTTTTGTTGACGTTTACTGTTATAGTTATTGTTTCGTTTTCTGTGTCTATTTCTGTGTCTGTTATTTCTCCTGGTGTGTATGTGACTGGTGTTATGCTGTCTTCTTCTGTGTCCCAGAAGAATTCAGGTATTTCGTCGTTGTCTGTTGATATTAGGAAGGAGGTGTTTCCGCTTATGTTTACAAAGCTTATGGGTGTTAGTATGTTGTTTGGGTCTGTGAATGTGTCTACTATGCCATCTCCATCTGTGTCGTTTGCATAGAATGGTTCTTCTAATGTTATATCGTATTGTTCTTCTATGTTGTTTATTGTGTCTTCTGATGCTTCTACACCACCAGCTGTTTCCTCTTCCTCTTCTTCCTCTTCTTCTCCGCCACTGGGTCCTCCTGTTCCTCCGCCGGATGGTTTTGTTACTGTGAAGTATGTTGATCTTCCAGATTGGTATGTGTGTGTTGTTGTGGAGTTGACAAATAGTTTGGCGTAGAAGGTTCCAGTGGTGTGTGTGGTGTAGGTTATGGTGTATAGGAGTGTTATGTCGGAGTAGCTTCCATTTCCATAACCGTATCCATATCCATATCCGAAGCTGTGGTTTGTGCTGCTTTGTTCATCATATCCCCATCTGTATCCGTATCCATACCATTCATCCTGTAGGACTGTGATGTTTGTTACTGTGAATTTTCCGGAGGGATAATCCTCTATTTCTGTTCCATTAATATAAAAATGTATGTGAGCTATGTGTTTATTGTTGTTTTTGTTGAAAATCGAGAAGTTTAGATAGTTTACAGGTATTTTTTCTGCTCCTCTTATTGTTAGGTTGACGTTTTCAAATGTTATGGTGGTTCCCCTGTTTACAGAGGTTTTGTTTGGTGTTCCTGGTGATAGATATACTGCTGTTGCAGGTGGGATTAATGTTGAGATTATTAGTATTATTAGTGTTATAGATACAGCAAGGTCTATTATTTTGTTTTTTACTCCTCTCTTCACCACCATATTGTATGCATCCACCCTTCTTTTTTTGGGTATTTGTCAAATCCCTTAATCCTTATAGATTTTTTTTGTATGTAACCGGATATCTATGTCTGTTTTAGTATTTATAGTTTATTTTTTTTTCAGGTTTTAGATTTTTTGTTGATACAGGTTGATTTTTTAACAATAATTTAATTAATATATTTAAATAAAATATATGAAAAGTTTTAAATATGGTTATGTTGTCTATAATTATCTGATATCAGACAAGATGATATCTGGCTTTAATGGGGGAGTTGTTAGATTATGAGAAATGTTTTGTTTAGTAGGTTTTTTGTTTATATGCTGTTGTTGATATTTGTCTGTGTTAGTGGTGTATCTGCTGTTGATTTTTCTCCTGTGAATCATGGGAGTCGGGGTTATGATGTGTTAAGAAATCTGTTAGGTAGAACTATTGTGTCTAATATCGCTGGAGATGTAGATGATGGTTCTCTTGTTTCTTATGATGCTCCTGATGAGGAGTGGAATCGGACTTTTGGTGGGATTGATTGGGATGGTGGTTATTCGGTTTTAGAGGCTTCTGATGGTGGGTATGTGATAGTAGGTGAGACAAAATCTTTTGGTGATGGTGTTTATAGTGATGTTTGGCTTATTAAGACTGATGCTGATGGT
>QMSS01000063.1 GCA_003649715.1 Thermoplasmata archaeon | reverse complement strand
TATGCCTTTTCGGGTGGTATCGGACCAATGGTTTTAGTATCCCCCTCCTTTAAACCTATTAGCCCGTCTATAAATCCCTCTACAAAATTTTGATCTATTCTGTTGGAATAATCACTGTATTTATCTGGAGGTGAGGCATCTGGATCTGTTGACACAAATATTTTCAGCGGAGATCCACCAGTTTTGTTTTCAGGATCATCATAAGAGGAGGCAAAAATGGTGTTGTTGGAAGCATATCTCCCTATATAATGTACGTCGACGCAATCTCCAATCTCTATGGTATTTTTTTCCATGAAAATGTTTTTTATGATCTCTGGAAGAATATCTGAGTTACGTGCTATTGTCACAGCAGCTACTGCCCCAGCTACTATTACTGCAAGTAGTATTACCGCAACATTTCTCTTGGTTTTGCTCTTCATGTATGTGGCGAATGAAATAATCATATATTAAGGTTTAGGCATATCTTTTCTTCCAAACGACTTCTATGAGGTGTCTTATAAGTTTTGCAGCCAGTATAGATGTCTCACCGTGATCGTATGAGGGACATACCTCTACAACATCAAAACCAATTATTTTGGATGAAAAAAAATCTATGCAGTCTAATACATCAAAAGGTGTTATCCCAAATGGTTCTGGAGTACTTGTACCAGGTGCATATGCTGGATCAATCACATCTATATCTAGTGTGAGATATATCTGCTTTTTTTCAAAATGTTTATCTATTGTTTCAATAGCATGGTGGATCCCCATCTTACGGATGGTATATGCATCGACATAAAGCAGATTAGATTTTTTTGCATCCTTCAACTCATCTTTATCTGCTGATCGTATTCCTAACACAGCAATGTTTTGTGTACCCGTATGTTCAGCGATCCGTCGTATGGCACATGCATGATTGTATTTTTCATCTCCATATTGTTGTCTGAAATCAATATGTGCGTCGAGTGATAGAACAGCAATGTCTCTGGGAAACGCCTTTATTATCCCAGATGTGATTGAGTGCTCACCACCTAAGGCTATTGGAAACTTTTTTTTGTCAAGCAGTTTTGATGTGAACATCCATGTTTTCTTTATCATAGTTTCTGGGATATTGTTTTTAACATCAAGGTCTCCATAGTCATGTATTTTGATGTCTTTGAGGTCAACGTCTGTTTTTATGTTATATGTTTCAAAATTCCAGCTGGCCTGTCTTATTGTTTTAGGCGCATCTTTTGCCCCCTTGCGGAAGGTTGATGTTTTATCATATGGCACTCCATATATTATAAAATGGGCTTCATCAAAGGTTGATTCAGCATCAGCGAAGTATTTTGGAAAATCTGTATCCATGGTTCCACATTTTTTGAGTAAAAAATATGAGGTTTTTTTAGCTATCTTTCCTACTTCTTTTTGTTTTTTTGACAAATCATTAGTTTCTAAAGATTTTTTGCAGGAGGAATAATAGGGGGGTGAGTCATGCTCTGGTGATTTTCTTTTTTCCAAGAGCTTGTAGGTATTGTATTTCTTTTCCTGGTTTTAATTGGTCTCTGAACTCGTCTGGAATGGACATCTCGAAGGTTTCATATGTTTCTAGGTCCATGAGTTGAACTGTGTCTTTTCCCATTATAGCCACTACTTGTGCAGTTCTTTTGTCTATCATTGGAACCTGCACCTTGTGTTTAACTGGATGTACAATGCTTCTTTTTTGTCCATCGAAAACTCCAATTGCTTCTATACGAGCCTTTGCTTCACCATGTTTTCCAGGTTTAGATGTGGTTATACTTACTATTCTGCATGGTTCATCGTCTATGATGATGTATCTGTTGACTTTTAATGTTCGAACTTCTGCCATTTCCTTCATATTTTTATTCCTCTGGTATTTTGTATACAATGTCTTTTTCTCTAACCCTGTCTTTGACCTTTATACCTACCTCGTCACCAGGTTTAACTGATTGTACAGGTTGTTTGTTGATCTGCATGCTTTCAACCTTTTGTGTGAAATCAGTTGTTGCACCGACGATGTGTATGGTGTCTCCTACTTTTAGTTCCCCATCTGTTATTTTTATGGCAGCTACATTTATATTGGTGAAGAAGTGTTCGACAATGCCAATCTTTTCCTCTACCATATTTTTTTGGTCACCCCATTTTTTTCTCGCTTCTGTAATGCAACTGGATATACTTATAAATACTTTTTTTCTTTATCTCTGTTGTACTATCTCGTAGATACCTTTCTTTCCATGTTTTGTGCATATAAATGCTTCCCATAGTGGATCCCAGTTCATAGGGTTTCCGCATACCGGGCATGCCAGTACCTCTATTATTTCTCTATGTTCTCTCACACGTGTCTTTAGAACTTCGGCTTTTATTTTTTCACCAGGGTTTAAAGAATCCATTACATACACCTTTCCATCTAATGGGAGAAAGGGGGTGTTATCTACTTTCATCCTTTTTTTACGGTAGGCTTTCATTTGTTGTTTATATTTCTCCATCATCGTTTGTCTTCGTCCCATTTCAGATCACATCCATAAATTCACAAAGACATTTTTTTACTATCTATGTCTCTAAACTCGATCTAAATTTTTTGAAGAAGTGTAGGGGGGAATAAGTTTTTATGTTTTTATAACTTCTTCCTAAAGAATATCAATTATTTTATGATGGTCATACTTGGATCCATCATTGGGGATACATATGAAAATACTACAGGAGATAATATCAGATAGTAAGATCATTGATATTCTACAGGACCATGGGATATATAAGCTGTACCCACCTCAGGGAGAAGCATTACCATATGCATTGGATGGGAAAAACATTGTTCTGTCGGTTCCCACAGCAGGTGGTAAAAGCCTTGTGGCATATCTAACGATAATGCATAGACTTTCCTCTCATAGAAATGGGAAAGCATTGTATGTCGTGCCGCTACGGGCATTGGCCAGAGAGAAGTATGAAGAGCTTAAGCTGTTTGAAAAACTTGGTTTTAGAATAGGTATATCCACAGGTGATTTACATGAATCCAATCCTCATCTCTCTAGATATGATGTGATTGTCTGTACATCAGAAAAAGCTGATTCACTACTGCGTCATGGTGTAAACTGGCTTAGTAAAATTGTGGTGTTGGTAGTTGATGAGATACATCTAATTCATGATCCAACCCGAGGACCAACATTAGAGGTTATTATATCAAGGTTTAAGGCATTGAATCCTAGAACTCAGATTGTTGCTCTCTCAGCTACAATCAAAAATGCTTCTGAACTAGCAGACTGGTTAGATGGAAAACTTATAAGCTCTGACTGGAGACCAGTTCCACTAAAGGAAGGAGTTTTTTACAGAGACCACATCATGTTCGATGATGGCTCAGTTAGAAAAATAGAGAATACACAGAGAAATGCTGTAGAAAAACTTGTAGAGGAATCCATCCTAGATGGAGGACAGGTTCTAGTATTTGTCAACACAAGAAGATCCACTGTTTCTCTAGCCAAAACACTCTCTAACATAGTAGAAAACAGTCTCTCTAAGAGAGAGACGCAGGGACTAAAACAGATTGTAGAGTCCCTGAAACAGGAACAATCAGAGATTACATCAATTGGTAAAGAACTGGCTTTATGTCTAAAAAAGGGTGTAGCATTCCACAACGCAGGTTTAACCAGTAGCCAGAGGAAAGCTATCGAAAAAGGATTCAAAAATCATCTGATAAAATGTATTGTCGCCACACCCACACTAGCTGCTGGCATAAACATCCCAGCTCGCCGAGTAATAATAAGAGATCTATGGAGATATGATCCAAACCTCGGTATGAAACCCATACCTATCCTAGAATACAAACAACAAGCTGGAAGAGCAGGACGACCTAGATACGACACAATTGGAGAGGCAATCACCATAGCTAAAAACCATGAACAACAAAACCAGATACTATACAACTACATACTAGCAGACACAGAACCTATATACTCAAAATTAGGCAGCCAAGCGGCTCTCAGAACACATCTACTCTCCGCAATAGCAACCCAATTTGTAGATGACAACGAAAACATCCACAGATTCATAAACAGCACATTCTATGCACACCAACAATCAGACATAGACATGCTAAAAGAAGAAATCAACAATGCAATCAGATTTCTACTAGAAAACAGATTTATCGAACAAAAAAACAAAAAATACATTGCAACCCTATTCGGCATAAAAACATCCTCACTATACATAGACCCACTCTCAGCACTGCAGATAAGAAAAGCATTAGAACAACCACATGCCAAAACAACAACCTCACTCTCCTACCTACACACCATATGCTCCACACCAGACATCCCATCACTATACCTAAGAGGAGGAGACACATGGATAGAAGAAACAGCAGAACACCTACAAAAACAAAAAATCTTCCTAATAAAACCACCAGATCCAACAAGCTCAGAATATGAATGGTTCCTAAGCGATCTCAAAACAGCATTATTACTAGAAGACTGGATCAACGAAGAAACTGAAGAAAAAATTGTGTCCAAATACAATATTGGACCCGGAGACATACATAGTATAGTAGAAACTGCAGAATGGCTCCTATATGCAGCTAGGGAGTTTGCAAGAATGTACAATTTCACATACGTACCACACATAAACGAGCTTATACTAAGAGTACACAATGGATGCAAAAAAGAGCTACTAAACCTCATAACACTAAAAGGAATAGGAAGAATAAGAGCACGGGCACTATACAATGAAGGATTCAAAACAATCAATCAACTCAGAGGTGTTCCAATAGAGAGAATAGCCAAAATCAAAACAATTGGAAAAAACATAGCAGCCAACATCAAAAAACAAATAGGAGAAAAACAAACAGAAAAATATAAAGAACTAGACGAATTCCATAGGTGAAAAAAGGAAAACATGATCCGGATAATAGGCGCAAAAGGTGACATAGAAAACACAGACCAGTTTCTTAAAAAAATAAATGATTTATCAAAAAAACACAAAATAGTGATCCAGGTGTTAGATGCGAACATGGTTTATGGCAAAAAACATCTCATATCAGCATCTAGGCATGCCATAAGGGCGATAAGAAGAAAAAAAAATTCTACGAATTCTCTGCCAATGGAAATACTCCTATATGCCTCAGGAGAAAGACAAATCAGGTTATCAATCCAAAAAATGGGAATAAAAACTGGTAAAAAAAAACCTATAGCACTAGTTTTTATCGACAACATCACTGACCTACCTGAAGCAAACGGTAAAATATCAGATCAAAATATCGATGAAATCATAAAACAGCTTGGCATAACACGAAATGATAATGTTCTCAAGGGAAACATAGAGACACTCAAAAAATTTGGTATAAACGAAAATGCAATAAAAACCGTCGTCAAAGATAAGTATGAAGACCTTATACTAGAAAAAGTGGCATTGGTTGACATAATCAAATAAAAAAAGATTTTATCCTACTACCAAAATACAAGGTTTTTTATGCCCGCATGAGGTAGCTTGGATATCCTGGAGCCCTGCGGAGGCTCATACTCGGGTTCGAATCCCGATGCGGGCATAAAAAATATAACAGCCATAGCATCATTCCCATACATATTCCCAATACTAAGATACCCCTCATCGTCGCGCATTACTACTTTTTTTAACAAACAAAGGAACAAAAAACTGATTCCCCATATACCCAAAATTTATATATACGATGTTTTATATTATTTATTTTTAGTTGCTTTAGTTTTGGAGGAAAAAAAATGATAAACGATTATAGAAATGGAATAGTTCTTGGAATAACTATTCTATTGATAGGAACCATTATCTCACCAAACATAACCGCAGATATCAACACCTCATATCCGATACAAAACAAGATATATTCCTCATCTGACTCTGATGATGCAATTGAAATAATCTGCAACATATACAGCATGAATGGAATAAAAGAACACAGAATCCAGATATCAAAAGAAAAGGCTTTAGAAATAAAAGAAATTATCAGCAGGATAGAACTAGAACTGTACAACGCAAAAGATCTCAAAGAAACAATTGCAATATTTAAAAAAGCAATCATGTCATTTGACAACTACGGACTTCTACCAGAAAACACCAAAGTGGAAGAATTGCAGGAAATAGCTACCAACGGATATCACACTACAACAATCAACGATATACTGGAAAACAAATACAAAACAGTCACTGATAATGTTAATGTGATACAGGATAATTCTACCATCCAGAATACCCTCTGTCTGGTCTCCGGTAGCACAGACACCACCACGTTTATACCAGTAGGATTTATTCCAATGTCCCTTTTTGTAGGGATAATATATATCTTAGAGAAAACCCTCCCTGACAAGTTTCCAACCAGAGCATTAAAAAGACTACTATATTCATCTTCATACATTGCACTATCCTTACTACAATTATACAGCACGATATGCTATGTAAATCCTATCAAAATATTTAACAAAATACTAATTGGAGATCATCTAAACAATATCTCTGCATATGGCTGGATTCACACTATTGGACTGAAAGGAATAAAGAAAATAAAAGGACATCTATATGGAGATGTACATGGCACAGACATAGGAATAACAGGTTTCATGGGTATGTCCATAAAAATACATTTAGATGTTGACTATGATGACTTTTTCTATATGGGCTCTGCATTGCATGTCAGCGTAGTTTCTGTATAAAAAATCCACATATTATGTATATGTGGAAAATCATGGTTTTGTCAAAAAATAACTAGGAGATGGGAGTATATTCTGAGGAAAAATATGAGTGTGGTTTTAATAAGCTAGATGGCAGTCTTTTTATCATCTTCCTCCCCCTCCTCCTCCCCTCCTGTTTCCTACATTTTTTATCCTCATTTTTTATTCATCTCTTTTTTTCAAAGACTTATTAGACAAATTTTTTTTTATGAAATGGTGTTTTTTATCGTTATATTTATCAGTATTACATTTTTTGTATCGGCAGCCAGTAGTTTATACACAAAATTATATATACTTACAAATAAAATACTGTTTTGGAATGAATTCTAGAGAAAATTTTAGATCCTTTATACCAGCAGAGAAAACAATACCCGAACTCACGGTAAAAGCTGTTTTGGTTGGGATATTACTTGCCATCGTACTCGGTGCAGCAAATGCTTATCTGGGTTTGTACGCTGGTATGACTGTCTCTGCGATAATACCTGGTGCAGTAATGGCATTGGCATTACTGAGACCATTTAGAGGAACAATACTAGAGGTAAACCTAGCTACGATGGGTGCCTCTGCAGGAGAATGTGTCGCAGCAGGTGTAATATTCACTATACCTGCTCTTGTTCTGCTAGGCGCCTGGACAGAAATACACTACATTGAAACTACACTTATATCACTACTTGGAGGAATATTAGGTGTTTTATGGATGGTTCCTCTGAGAAGAGCCCTTGTTGTAAAAACAGATCTACCATTCCCAGAGGGAATAGCTGTCGCAGCTGTACTAACAACAACAGTTGGAGGAGAAGAGATCGTAAGAGAACCAGATGGGAAAAGGGTAAGCGGTATATGGCTTGCTGTTGGAGCATTATTAGCTGGTCTCTACAAGTTTGGAGAATTGTCATTGAAAATCTTCCGGGGAACAATAGAGGGAATGATGAGTATTGGAAGATACAATATAGCAGAAAAATCACAGGATGGATGGATCTACGGTGGGATAACAACATCACCTGCATTATTAGGAGTAGGATGGATTATAGGACCGAGGATTGCATCATTTGTACTAATAGGAGGGCTCATTGGATGGGTAATCATCGCCCCCTTGATAGCACTAGCTACAGGTCTACCTGTTCCTATAACAGCTGAGCAGATAGCCGAGGCAAAAGCATTTGGATACGGCAACATCATGATAGGAACTCGAATATGGGGTTTTTTCCAGATCTGGAGTGAACAAATACGTTATATCGGCGTCGGAACAATGCTCATCGGTGGTCTGTGGGCTATATGGACTATACGGAACAATTTGGTTGACAGCATACAAGAGGCTATCATGGGTATAAGAGGAAGACGGAGGATAGAGGCAAAAAAGAGAACAGATATAGATATCAGCTATAAACTTGTGTTCATACTCATAATTCTCCTGGTTATCCCTATATTTCTTTTATACCTATGGCTATCCAGCTTGGCAGTGGTTTCACTATTTATGGCCATAGTGACAATATTTTTTGCGTTTATAGCAAGTGCGCTTGCTGGATATTTAACAGG
>QMSS01000062.1 GCA_003649715.1 Thermoplasmata archaeon | reverse complement strand
TTTTAGTTTTATTATTGCTTCTGCTATGTCGCCCTGTGTTTTTTCCAGGGCTTTTTTTGCCTCCTCTTTTGTTTTTCCGGTCTGTTCCATGACTAGTTTGATGTCTTCCATGGGGATTTCTTCTTTTCTTTCTACTACCTGTGGTGTTCCTGTTATCTGATAGGTTTTTTGTCCCTGTGCTTCCATGATTGTTACCTCAGGATGTTCGAAGATGTATTCCATGGTGTCTGTTTGTATTGTGACTTTTTCTACGTTCTCTATGTTTTTTATATTTATTCCAAGTCTCCGCATGATTTGGTTGAGCTGCCTAGGGTTTATGCGACCTGGGATCATTTTGTCATTCCATCCTTATATGATTTTTTATCCAATTTTTTGTGTTTTTTATCCGAAGCATATATACGTTATTATTTGTTTAACATTTTTGGTATGATACCGGGTAGTGAGGTAAGGGTTCTTGATAGGAATGCTGAGTTTTATGGTGTGAAGACATCTGTTTTGATGGAGAATGCTGGTCGAGGTGTTGCAGATTTTATAGAGAAGCTGTTGGGATCTGAGAATGTATATGTGCTAGTTTTTTGTGGGACTGGCAACAATGGCGGGGATGGTTTTGTAGCTGCTCGTTACTTAGCTGAGAGGTACAGGGTTGCAGTTTTTTTAGCTGGTCGAGAGAATGAGATAAAAACTGATGTGTCTAGAAACAATTTTGTTAGATTGAAGAAAATTGGTGTTGAGATTTATGATATAGATTCTATGGAGGATGTTGATAGGTTGCTTTCTCAGAGCAGTGTTGTTGTTGATGCTTTGCTTGGAATAGGTTTATCTGGTAGGCTCAGGGATCCCTATGGCTCTCTGGTTAAAAAGATTATGAGTAAAAAAAGAGGGTTTGTTGTTTCTGTTGATGTTCCAACTGGGCTGGGAACAGATGTGGCGGTGAAACCAGATTATACCATTACATTCCATGATATAAAACATGGTATGAGTAGGGAGAATAGTGGTGAGATCAGGGTTGTTGATATTGGTATACCTGAGGAGGCTGTTAGGTTTGTTGGACCTGGTGAGTTGTCTGTTTATTATCCGAGGCCAAAAAAGGAGTCTCATAAGGGTGAGAATGGTGTTGTGCTGATTGTCGGTGGTGGACCATATATTGGGGCACCTGCATTGTCGGGTCTCGCTGCGCTTAGAACAGGAGCTGATCTTGTTTTTATAGCCACGCCTAGTAGATCATGGCGGGCTGCTGCATCGTTTTCTCCTAATCTCATAGTCAGAGAGTTATTCTCTAATGATATGTTGACAGTTGATGACATACCAGTGATCAAGGATCTCTTAGTTAGATGCGATGGTGTTGTTGTTGGTCCAGGGTTGGGTGATAAAAGTAAGACTTTGGAGGCTGCTGCGAGGATAATTGAAATAACAACGAGGATGGGAAAACAGTTGGTTGTTGACGCAGATGCTATAAAGGCTCTCAGCAGAAAAACAGATGTTGTAAAAAATTCGAATACCATTGTTACCCCACATGCTGGTGAGTTTAAAAAGCTAACTGGGAAGGCATTGTCTACTGACATAGATAAGCGGATCATGGCTGTGAAACAATGGGCGGAAAAACTTGGTGTAACAATTCTTCTAAAAGGCCCTGTAGATATAGTAAGTGACGGCATAGATGTGAAGCTTAACAAGACTCATAATGAGGCTATGACTGTTGGAGGCACAGGAGATGTACTCTCAGGTATTCTCGGTGCTCTGCTGTCTAAGGGTGTGAAGCCATTCAATGCCGCTCGGATAGGTGTTTTTCTAAATGGATATGCGGGGAATGAGGCTTTTAAAAAAAAGTCATATGGACTGCTTGCAACTGATATAATCGAGGAAATACCACATGTTTTGAAAAAGTATTTATAAAAAAACGTTTTTCTGATGAAAAAAGATAAAATGGGTTTGGATAAGTAGTATGAACAGAAGTGTGTTGATAGTAACAGTGTTTTTATTTATCTTTTTCTTAGCAGCTCCCTCTCTAATACATGCGCAGCTTCTATCACCTACTGCTCATATAAAAGGAAAGGTAGATTTGGGCACAAAATCTGTGTTTTTAGGTAAAACCATTCTTTCTGGAAACATACATGGTTTTCCGGTTACATCACTGCTAAACATATTTCTACCAGGTGAGATGTATGCTTTTCCACTATTTGGGGAAAACATTCTCAGGGATGTTGATAGAGTAATTATTGTTGAAACAAGTGCTTTGGAGAATATCACGATAGAGTCATTGGGAGACATAGCTGATATGGATGGAAACAATTTTTCAGATGTTTATATAACGATAACAGCGGGGGATTATCCATTTCTCCTGGGGAGTAGTGATGATGGAATTATTTCTTTACAGTCAGAATATATGGAGTATGCCATTTCTGTGTTGACAAATTTTAGATTAGATGAATGGGAGGAGGAGATTCCATTCCTAGTTGAGCTAGCTACATCTGAGATTAATATGTCCTACATGGGAAACATGTCTATGTTGATCCCTCTTTCTAATAAAAGTGCTGACAGCCATGCTGTGATCTATGGTTCTGATGGAGCTGTGCTGTGGAATGATACTTTGGATGATAAGTTTTTTCTCATAGATGATAATAGTTTTACGATCACACAAAACTCATCTTTCAGCCTGTTTCCCATTTACTCAAAAAAAAATGAGGAGCGAGTGATAGATCTCTCTATATATCCCACGTCTTCTGAGCACATTGATATGTCCTCTGTTCTAAAAAATGTTGAGTCTTCCATAAAAGGTTTTGGAAACATAGATTTATCCGGTTTATCTGGAAGCATAAGAGGTTTTGATACAATCCTATCAGCAGCATCTCCTGTGCTTAACGGTGCATGGATACTTGTTGACACAAATGATACACTCACTGTTGACAATACGCCTCAGAGTTTTTCAAAAATTGGTTTTATAAGATACAATGAACTCAGCCTCCGTGTTTCTGATACTGAAGGAGAATATGTGGCCTCTGTGGTGGGTGACTGTAAACTTATCTTCCTAGGTGATCATTTCTATACTGCTCAGGCAAGTGATAGTGAAAACGGTGTTGCTTTTCCGCTACCATTTGTTGGTATATGGGTGTTGGCAGCAGGTTTTTTTATACTATCTCATTTTGTTTTTAAAAAGGAGGTGAATCAGGTTTATGATGAAAAGATTAGGAGACCTGCAATGGTGTTTCACATTGTTGCTCTGATAGTTGCTTTTATACTGATGGATAGAGAGATAAGCTATCAGTTTGGTATAAGTGCTATCGATGTGATGTTCTCCCAATCTATGCCTATGTTCTCCGCGATGTTTGTCCTGATGGAGCTATCTCTATGGACGGTGGGTTTCCTGATAGTGGCTATTCCTATCCGCATTGTTATACAGTCGATACTTAGGATGATCATGGGGATAGGAAAGGGTGGTCGAGGTATTGGAAAAGGGGTAGGTGTTTTGTCCATATGGTTTTTTTCTGCATTCTATGTACAGCTTTTTATAAACATCATATTAACCATGCTGAGGCCCGACAGTTTTTTCCCAGTAGGATGAAAAAAAAGGATTGTTTTGACGATGAATAATTGCGTGGTTTTTTTTTATGATGATACAACCGGTTGTTGATGAACCAGTTCTTCTTGTTGATGATGGTAGGATCCTTGTTGTAGCAGATCTGCATATAGGTATTGAAAACGATTTTAAGGAGCATGGATTGTGTGTTCCATCGCAGACAATGGATATGACAATACGTTTACTTTCGCTTTTTAGAAAATATCGGCCAAGGGAGATAGTGTTGCTAGGAGATGTTAAACATAATATTCCCTCTTTAACATCTCAGGAGAGGGTTGATGTCAAACGTTTTTTTGAGACAATACAACGTTATGGTGTGGTTCATGTGTTACCTGGTAATCATGATGGTGGTATAAAAAAAATAGTTTCCATGAGTTCTACAAGTAAGGTGATGGTTCATCCCTCTGATGGTTTTGTTATTGGAGGTGTAGGTTTTGTGCATGGTCATAGATGGCCTAGTTCAGAGGTTATGGGTTGTGAGTATGTAGTGGTTGCTCATACTCATCCAACTGTGATGCTGAGAGATAGGATGGGATACATGGCTTTTGAGCCATGCTGGCTTAAGGGTAGATTTTTTCTCAATCAGCTGAGGAGAAGATATCCTGATGCTGCTGACCCATATGTGGTTGTTATGCCGGCTTTTAACCCATTATGCGGCGGTATAGCGGTTAATAAGGAGCAGCTTCTTGGTCCTATTGTCAGGATCATGGATGTGGAAAATGCAGAGGTCTATCTTTTAGATGGTTCATGTCTTGGTAGAGTGAGAGATATCCGATAAAAATTTTTTGTTTCTGTTAGGATACCATATCTTTTTTTCTCTTTTTCTTGGTTAAACTTTAAATAATACATGTTTTATACGAGCATGTTTCCATTAGGAGAAAAAGGTTTTCCTTCATATCTATCAAAAAAGGTTGCTCTGGGTTTAGGAGTACAAAAAGGAGTTTGTGTATGGAGATAAACTTGTCGTTGTCACTCAAACAACTGCTGCTTGTTTTTTTCCTTCTTATTCTACCATGGGTGGCTTTGGCTTTAGGTATTGTTTTTGGTATACAAAATGCATGGTATTATATACTTTCTATGACGTGGTTTGGATGCGGGGTAATCTTTTATGGTGCTATAAGTTGAAAAAAAACAACAAGGAATGCGTTTTCTCTTTTTGTGTTCTCCAATTTATTCCTCAGTATTTTTCTTCGACCACATTTTTTTCTATGTTTTTTAAAAAACTATATGTTCAAAATAATAATAGGATGGTCAAATTTTTTTTGTTGTTCCAAAATCATTTTAAACTGTTAAGTCTATTCTATTTCCCCGTTGATAGTGATGGCTAATTATATAATTATAACCGGCGGGGTTGTTTCTGGTTTAGGTAAGGGTATAACCACTGCTTCTATAGGAAAGATTTTGCAGCTTCATGGGTATAGTGTTACTGCTATGAAGATTGATCCATATATCAACTATGATGCTGGCACCTTGCGTCCAACGGAGCATGGAGAGGTCTGGGTTACAGAGGATGGAGGGGAGATTGATCAGGATCTTGGTCATTACGAGCGTTTTCTGGACATAAATATACCGAAGCATCATAACATCACCACAGGTCAGGTCTACAGCGCGGTTATTGAGAAGGAAAGAAAGGGAGAGTATCTGGGTAAGACTGTGCAGCCGATTCCACATGTTACAGATGAGATAAAGAGACGGATAAGAATGCCTGCTAGGGAGACAGATGTGGATTTTGTGCTTGTTGAGATAGGTGGAACTGTTGGTGACTATGAAAACGTTCTTTTTTTAGAGGCAGTGAGACAGATGAAGCTGGAGGGAGACAATGTTTTGTATGTCCATGTCACCTATGTTCCAGTTCTCAAATCACTGGGTGAACAAAAAACAAAACCAACGCAGCATTCTGTTAAACTACTACGGGAGATAGGTATACAGCCTGATTTTATCATAACACGTACAGAGGAACCCCTTGATGATGTTAGAAGAGAAAAAATAGCTATGTTCTGTAATGTTCATGAAGAATATGTTGTCTCAGATCCAAACATAGACAATGTCTATGCTGTTCCCCTCCTATTCGAAGAACAAAAACTGTCTAAAAAAATACTCGACAAACTGGGTCTAAAAACACGTGGAAACAACCTCAGTATGTGGCGGGATTTCATCAAAAAAACAAGGAGTATAAAGAAAAAAATAAGGATAGGAATTGTAGGTAAATACTTCGACATAGGATCTTTCAAACTCTCTGACTCATACATCTCAGTTATCGAGGCGGTAAAACATGCAGCGTGGAACAACAACCTTCATCCAGAGATAAAATGGATTGACTCCAAACTATTTGAAAAAAAACCTGAAAAAATAGACATGCTAGATGAGGTAGATGGTATCATAGTACCAGGAGGATTCGGGCTCTCCGGGATCAATGGAAAAATAGCAACCATAAGGTATGCACGAGAAAACAACATACCATACCTCGGACTATGTCTAGGAATGCAGCTCGCAGTTGTAGAATATGCCCGGCACATATGCAATCTAAAAAATGCACATTCAACAGAAATAAACAAAAAAACACCACATCCAGTCATAGACTTCATACCTGAACAGATAAAAATCATACGTGAATCCAGATATGGCGCAACCATGCGACTAGGATCATACCCCGCGGTGCTCAAAAAAGGAACAAAGGTGAGAAATCTTTACCAAAAAAGCAGGGTTTACGAACGTCATCGTCACAGATATGAGGTCAACCCTAAATATGTGGACATACTAGAAAAAAATGGCCTGATATTCTCCGGGAAATCACCAGATGGAATACTAATGGAATTCATGGAACTACCCGATCATCCATACTTTGTTGCAACACAATCCCATCCTGAGTTCAAATCAAGACCTATGAAACCAGCTCCACTATTTAATGGATTCATAGAGGCTGCCAAAAAAAACATATCATAAAAAAACCTAATTCTTCTAGGAGCTACTCATATTTTTTTATACCTGTGGACGAAAACAGGTACCCCACAAAAACTTGTTCCACAATAAAAACCATATCAACACAAAAAACACCAGAACAATAGGTAAAAACGGTAGCACAACCATATATATGGTACCAATAAATAGTATAGATGTCAACTCCTGACCAGCTATATAGGGTTTCATCCTCTCACGATCAGAGGAGAGATTGAGAAACATAAAACATCTAACAGCAAAATTCAGAACAAAAAAAACACATGCCAATACAAAAACCATACCATCTGCTTTCTCCAAAAAAAGTATGTACAGGATCAGTACAAACATACACAGTTTTATACCCTCATTCAGGATATAAAAACCTCTGATGTTAACTGCTTTTCCATCTCTAAACCTCACACCTAAAGCTCTCGGCACGTTGACAACATCGCCCTTAATGTCCTTTAGATCAGCCTCCACTATGTTCAAATACACTCCATTGAGACCTATCACAAGCGCAGATAAAAAAACAACAAAGTCAAAGTCTACCACAACAGACATACCAATGAGAACAGCAAAACCTGCATACATCTGCCCAACTATGTTTATAAACATGTTGGACTTGTTAAACCTGTTATACAGATAAGCTAGTGTGACTGCGCAGAGGAGATATACCATGGTTGAGATCTTAGGAGAAATGTAGAGTATCAGGAATATAAAAATAGATAGAACAAAAAACTCTATCCTTTTAGCTGCTTCTATAGAGATGCTTCCTGACACCAATGGTTTATGGGAACAGTAGGAAACATCTTTGTCTATAGCTAAATCCATTCTGTCATTGTTATATGCACCCCATATATGAGCTAGAATACCAGCTACAAAAAGGCTAGACAATGTTCTAACATCTATTTCCACATCATGTATTTTAGAGGACAGCATATATGATAGAACAAAGATTAATGACAGTATTTCTGCATTAAAAAGACGCCCCAGACGTAGATACTCCTTTATACTACTCCTCTTTTTCCCCATCTTCCAGGTTACCCATCTCATCTATTTTTTTATACTTTCCTAAACAACAAATCCATCCAGGTATTATAATATTTTTTGTGTATAATAATGATTTTTTTTTGTTGAAAGATATTTCTTGGCTATTTTTCCCCTCAATTTTTATATTGGGTGTTTTTGGCATAAAAAATTCTTTTCCAAAATCTTTTTTTCTTTTTTAATCTGGGAGATATCATTTTGAGTAAATCTAGTATTATACTTTTCTAAACTAATTTGGGATAAGGGTCTCTAGTAGGGGATAAATTGCTGGATAGGCTTTTGGAGTCAATTGTGGATAAGAAAAATCTTTTGCTAGAAGGGGAAAAACTTGGAGATCAAAGTTTTATCGGTCATAATTTATCCGGCAGGTATCTTCTACAGGAGAGTCAGAGAGATATTTGATGCGTAGAATCATTTCTTCATGAAGCTGAGAGATATATCAGGCTAAAGAGGCTATTTGTAAACAAAAGAAGGTACCGGAGAGCTAATAGCGGTAGATGAAACCAAGTTTAAAGATAGAGAACAACCAGAGATCTGTGTCTGGAATGCAATAGTATGTTGATGATAGATCTATCTTAGCAGTTTATGTATCATCGTAGAACCTCCTTTTGATGCAATATACTTTCTTAAAAATATGTTAGAGAAATGCGAAAACAAACCATCGCTTCTTGTAGATAAGGGACCATGGTATAGATTTGCTCTGAAAAGGCTTGGTCTGGAACACAAGGAGACTGTCAACATAAGACTTATCCGATAAAATTAAATCCCTCCTACTAGGATTAACACCTAATAGGAGGGGATACTGTGTTAAAGCAAATAGTAGAATGGTTAGAAAAT